>NZ_SOGP01000010.1:0-187309 GCF_004403435.1 Cryobacterium sp. TMT1-66-1 | reverse complement strand
CGCCCGCCGCCGCCGTTACCGCTGCGGCAACGCCCGCCGTCGTGGCACCCGCGTCGGCAACGCCCGCCCCGGCAGCGCCCGCTGCCCCGGTGTCAACCGGCGAGCTGCGCACGTCGCCGCTGGCCCGCAAGATCGGCCGCGAGCACGGCATCGACCTGCACACTATCGCCGGCACCGGGCCGCAGGGCCGCATCACTCGCACCGACGTCGACACGGCCATCGTCGCGCAGGAGGCCGCAGCATCCGCTTCGACGGCACCGGTCGCTCCCGTCGAAGCGCCAGCCGCCGTGTCGGCGGACTCGGTCTCCGTGCCGGTCAGCCGCATTCGCGCCGTCACGGCCCGCCGGCTCACCGAGAGCCAGGCCGTGCCGCACTTCTTCCTCACCAGCGTCGTCGATGTGGCACTCCTGGTCGCGTTCCGCGCCGAGGTGAACGAATCACTCGCCGCGCTCGGCACCAAGGTCAGCCTGAACGACCTGTTCGTGCGGGCCAGCGCGGTCGCGCTCCGCGCACACCCCGAGGTGAACGCATCCTGGGGCGACGGCGTCATCCTGCGCCACAACCACGTCAACGTCGGCGTGGCGGTCGCGACCGATGACGGCCTGCTGGTGCCGGTCGTCGCCGACGCCGACCAGAAGTCGCTCGCCGCCATCGCCGTCGAAACCCGCGCCCTGGCCGGCCTCGCCCGCACCGGCGGCCTGTCGCTGGCTCAAATGTCGGGCGGCACCTTTACGATCAGCAACCTCGGCATGTTCGGGATCGATTCGTTCACCGCCGTACTCAACCCGCCGGAGGCCGGAATTCTGGCTATCGGTGCGGCCAGTGACGTTCCCGCCGTTCGTGACGGCGTGCTTGTGTCGGTGCCCACGGTGAAGATCACCCTCACCGTAGACCACCGGGTACTCGACGGAGCCGTCGCCGCCGCGTTCCTGCGCGACCTGACCCAGCTGCTCGAGAAACCGCTGCGCATCGTTCTCTAACCCGGGCCGCCCCGCCTCCCGCGCGGCTCGGGCGCCGGCGGCACCTCTTTGGCCGCCACGACGTCGACCATGGCGAGCGTGACCAGCCCGCGCTTGGTTTCCACCGAAACGGATGCCGCGCCTCGGCCGCGCAGAAAGCCCAGCGCGTCGGTATAACCACCCGGGATGCGGGTGCGCACGACGACCCTGGTGCCGAGCGGGGCATCCGCTAGAAAGGCGAAGGGGGAGGTCATCGCATGAGGCTGTACTCTTCGACCCGCGCCGATTCGCCGGCGATGAGAATGATGTCGCCGTCATCGATCACGGTGTCGAGCGAGGTGTAGCTCCAGCCCGCGCCGGGCCGGTGAAACGCCGTGACGGTGATGCCGTAGCGGGCCCGTACCTTGGCCTGGCCGAGGGGCACGCCGATCAGCGCGCGCGGCGGCGCTGTCTTGACCAGCGCGAAGTTCTCGCCGATCTCGATGTAGTCCTGCATAGCGCCGCGCACCAGGTGGGCGACCCGCTGCCCCATGTCTTTCTCCGGGTAGATGACGTGGTTGACGCCGAGCTGGGTGAGGATCTCCCCGTGCGGGTCACTGACCGCCTTGGCCCAGATGTTGGGAATGCCCAGCTTGAGCAGCAGTGAGGCGGTGAGAATATTCGCCTGGATGTCGCCGCCGATCGCCACGACCACGCTGGAGAAGTCCGGCACTGAGAGCTCCCGCAGGGTCGCCTCCTTGGTCGAATCGGCGCGCACCACGTGGGTGAGCAGGCGGTTGTGCAACTGCACGACCTCTTCGTCGCCGTCGATGCCGAGCACCTCGGTGCCGCTCTTCATGAGCTCGAGGGCCAGGGCGCTGCCGAACCGGCCCAGCCCGATGACGACGACCGACTCAGCCTCGGCGAGGCGGGAAGGGTCGCGATGCCCGAACATCGAATATTTAGCCAATGATCGGCCTTTCTTTGGGGTACTCATAGGTAGAACGCCGCTCGCGCAAAGCAATGGCCGAGGCGAAGGTGATGGGTCCGAGCCGACCGATGAACATGAGCAGAATCAAAATGATCTGCCCCTCCCACGGCAACCCCGCAGTAATGCCGGTGGACAGTCCCACGGTTGCGAAGGCGCTGATGGTCTCGAACAGCAGCGCATCGAGGGAGATATCGGTCATGAGCATGAGTGCCGCGGTGGCGGCGATGATGACGCCGACGGCGAGCAGGGCGATCGTGATGGCCTCCCGGTGCACCGCCCGCGAGAGCCGCTTGCCGAACACGTTCACGGCTACCTGGCCGCGCACCTCGGTCCACAGAATGAAGAACAGCACGGCGAAGGTCGTGATCTTGATCCCGCCAGCGGTTCCGGCCGGGCCCCCACCGACCAACATTAGAATGTCCATGCCGAGCAGGCTCGCGGAGTCCAGCTGGCCAATGTCGACGCTGTTGAATCCCGCAGTACGAGTCTGCACCGACTGAAAGAAGCCGGCCAGTAACTTGCCCGACCAGTCCAGCGGACCGAGCGTATTCGGATTCGACCATTCAACCGCGGTTATGTATACCGTTCCGAGAACGAGCAGTGCAATCGTGCCGGCGAGGACGATGCGGGTGTTCATGGTCCAGGTGCGAATGGACCAGCTGAACGGACGCGTGCGCAGCTGCCGCGTCAACTGCACGATCACCGGAAAGCCAAGGCCACCGAGAATAACGGCGGCGCAGATCGGCAGGCAGATCCAGGCATCCGTTGCGTAGCCCATGAGATTGTCGCTGAACAGGGCGAAGCCGGCGTTATTGAAGCTCGACACCGAGTGGAACACGCCCAGCCAGATGGCCCGACCCACGGGCTCGCCATAGCCAAGCATGAACCGCAGCGCGAGCACTACGGCCACGGTGAGTTCAATCGCGAGTGAGATGCGTACGACGCCGAAGACGAGCCCCTTCACGTCTTCGAGCCCGACGCTTTTGGTTTCGGCAGCCGCCGTGATGCGCGATCGGAGGGAGAGCTTGCGGGCGATCGCCAGACCCACCACCGAGGCGAACGACATGATCCCGAACCCGCCGATCTGAATCAGCAGCAGAATGACGATCTGACCGAACGGCGTCCAGTACACCGCGGTATCAACGACGGTCAGCCCGGTGACGCAGACCGCGCTCGTCGCGGTGAACAGCGCCTCGAGAAACGAGGCCCCGCCCGGTCCGACCTTGGCGGTGGGCAGCATCAGCAGCGCCGTACCACCGAGAATGGTCAGGGCAAAGCCCGACACGACGACTTGCGCCGGATGCAGCCGGTGCCGCTTCGTTGTATTGCCGCGTTCGCGGACGGCCCGTGAGTGCACGCAGCCAACTCTACGCCGAGCGTGCCACATCGGGTCGTCGTCGATTCGTCGTCATAGAATTTACTCGTTTCAGACCGCTTCGTCTACCCCCTCGAAGTAGGAGAGGAATACCGCTCGAAGTGCGGGATACTGAACCTGAGGGGTGAGACGAAACACATGGTGCGCGAGGGGAACGAGCCGGACGGAATGCAGATTTTGCGGCCCCGGCGAAAGCTGGTGGCGCGGTCGGTCATCGCTGCGCTGTCGTTCATCGTGCCCCTGCTGATCGTGCTGTATTGGCTCGCCATTCCCCGCGACACTTGGATGTTTGTCGCCGCCATTCAGCTCGGCCTGACCGTTCTCGGAGCGGTCGCCGTGTTCGGAGCCCGCAACATGTGCGTCACCGTGACGGGTGCGCGCTTGGAGAGCCGAGACATGTTGGGCCGACTGACCACGATTGGCACGGCTGATATTGCCACCGTCGTGCTCGTCGATCTGTACCAGAACGGGACGGTCGACACGCTCCCGCACCTGTACCTGCTGGACGCCGCCGGCGACGTGCTGCTCCGCCTCCGGGGTCAGTTCTGGCCCCGATCGGGCTTCGAGAACATGATCGACACGCTCGGGGTGACCGTCGTGCGCCCGCCCGACCCGCTCACCGCGGCCGAGCTTGGGCGACTCCGCCCGCAGCTGGTGCATCGCTGTACGCGGCACGCTGCTCGCCTGGGCCTCTAGAGCCTCCGCCGGTGAGTGCGGCTGGCCCCCGGTTTTAGTGCCCCCGGCCAGACACGACGTCGGCTACCCGCGCGAGCGGCGACGTCGTGCGTCGCCCGGCGAGCTCGGCTCGATCCGCCAGCGAATAGGCCCGGTAGAGTGCGGTGACGGCGAGCCAGCGCAACGGTTCCGGCTCCCACGCGCGCACCCGGTGGTTCACCCACGGCAGGTGCACGAGGTTGCTGTCGCGGCCGAGAATCAGATCGTTCAGTGTGCGCCCGGCGACGTTCGTGGTGGCGACTCCGGTACCCACATAGCCGCCGGCCCGGGTCGACCCGGCCAGGGGCGCGCGCGGCACTGGCCGACCGAGCTGGTTCCACCAGAATGAGACATCGCCGTTGCGCGCGGCGTGCCGCACGTCGGTCATGATCCCGCCCGAAACTGGCGCCGAGCGGGGAGCGGCACATCCGTCATGCTGGGGTCCCCTTCTGGCGTGCGCGCTCAAGTCTTCGCCGGGCGGCAAGTTCTCGTTCACCGTCGAGCTTGGCCGCAACCGGAGCCCACAGTACGACAGCGACCCCGGCGCCGAGCAGCAGGCCACCGATGGTGTCGGTGAGCCAGTGCGCGCCGAGGTAGGTGCGGCTGAGCAGCATCACGATCGTGTACGCGGCTCCGGCGAGCGCCACCCACAGGCGGGGAAAAATGATGGCGAGGCAGACGGCCATGGTCGCCGCATTCGCGACGTGTCCGGACGGAAACGAGCCGAAATCCGAGGTGACCAGCATATCTTCGGGTCGAGCTCGTCCGAACAATTGTTTCAGGAGTTGCACCCCGCCCGCACTCAGCACGGTCGCCACGAGGTAGTACCCGGCGGCCCAGGGCCGTTTGATGAGCACAATCGCGAGGGTGATGGCCAGCGGAACGATGAGTACGCCGAACAGTCCGCCGCCGAGCGCGTTCATAAACAGCGACGGAATTTCCCAGATCGGCGAGCGGTGCTCGATGATCTCGTCCATCCACTCGGTGTCGACCTCGAGGGCGACGCCGTTCGCGCGCACGACCACGACGAGGCCGAGCAGGGCCGCCAGGGCCACGGCGGAGAGCCCGCTAATGACGGGCCAACGGCGGGAGATGCGGCGGGCCGCTCGGTCTGCGGCGCGCTCCGGGTTAGTCATCCCGCCATCGTAGGGCTGCCCGCTGTATTCGGCCACGCACCGGGCCGAGCCCGCGGCCATCCGCTCAGTATTCTGTGTCTGCTCGGGCCGCGCACATTGCGGACGGGGCCCAGGCCCCGTCCCTGGGCCCAGTTTATAGACGGGGCCCGGGGCTACAAGGTGGGCCCGGGCGCCTAGCGGTCGAGGGCTGGCACGGTGCGCGGGCGCACGATCAGCCAGAGCGAGAGGAGCGAAACCACCGCGGTGACGCCCATAACGGATGCCATCGGTATCGCCGTTCCCACTCCGAGCACTCCCACAATCGGCGAGATCAGACCAGCCACCCCGAAGTTGGCCGCACCGAGCAGTGATGCCGCGGTGCCGGCCTCATGTCCGTGCGCGTTCAAAGCGATGACCTGCACGCTCGGCAGCGTGAAGCCGCAGGCCGCAATGAAGAACCAGAGCGGAACCAGGGTTCCCCACAATCCCATGCCGGCCAGGTCGAGCAGCACAATGGCAGCGGCGGTGAGCAGCAGCACGACCGTGGAGACCGAGAGAATCCACTGGGGTCCAATATTGAACCGGTGCATCAGGCGCGAGCTCAGCTGCACGCCGGTGACCACACCGAGGGAGTTGACGGCGAACAGTAGACCGTATTCCTGCGGGCTGAACTGGTACACATCCTGAAACAGAAACGGCGACGCCGACAGGTAGGAAAACAGCCCGGTGAACGTCATCGCCCCGATGATAGCGACGCCCACGAAGGTGCGGTCGCTCAGCACGGCCTTGTAGCGCTGGGCCAGGGTGTTGTGGCCCTTGGCGTGGCGCTCGTTTTCGGGCAGGGTCTCCACGATCCAGAAGGCGACGGCCAGAATCACGATGACACCGTAGGCGGCGAGCACCCAGAAGATGCCGCGCCAGTTCATCACGAGCAGCAGCTGCGACCCGATCACCGGCGCCAGCACGGGCGCGAGCCCGCTGACCAGGGCGAGGCGGGAGAGCATGCGCACGAGCGGCTTGCCGCCGAACAGGTCGCGCACCATGGCCATCGCCACGACCGCGCCGGCCGCGGCGCCGAAGCCCTGCAGCACCCTAAATACAGCGAGCATGACGATCTCGTTCGACAGCGCAGCGCCGACACAGGCCAGAATATGCACACCGGTCGCGAGCATCAGCGGCAGCCGGCGCCCGACCTTGTCGCTCCACGGCCCCACCACCAGCTGCCCGAATCCGAAACCGATCATGGTGCCGGTCAGCGTCAGCTGAATGACCGACGGCAGCACCCCGAATTCGCTCTCCAACGTCGGAAAGGCGGGCAGGTAGAGGTCGATCGTGAACGGGCCGAGGGCCGTGAGCGCGCCGAGAATGAGAATGTAGACGATGCGCTGACGCCTGGTCAGTTTGTCCCCGGGGTGCGCGGCTTTGGAAGCGAGTTGCGCGGCGCTAACCACGGGAATGCTGGCAGTAATCACGAAAGCGGATGTCCTTGGCTGGTTGAGAAAGTTGGTGCGGCCGTGTCGGCCGCTTTAGAGCCAAGCGGGGGTAGACCCGTAGTATTCCCTCGATCCTGCTGCGGGTCCACCAGCAGTGCCTCGAAAGCGAGTTCGGCCGCCCCGATCATGAGCAGGTTGGAGCCGAGCACAGCTGGCGCGATGCTGACCTCTGCGAATGCGGCGGGAAGAGTCAAGGCGGCGACGGCAACGTTCAAACGTTCCGGGTCAACCGCGTGGAGTGCGGCGAGAAAACCGCCGAGCACGATGAGCTGCGGGTTGAGCATGTTGACGGCGCTGGCCAGGGCGATGGCCAGGAAATCGAGCTGTCGATTCACCAGGTTGCGCACGATGAGCGAGTCGGAGGCGAGCAGCGCGCGTTCGAGGGTGTCGGCATCCGTTTCGCCGGCCTGCAGGCCGAGCGCGGTGAGCAAGGCGTGGCGGGTGACCTCGGCTTCGAGGGTGCCCGCGATGCCAGCCGAATCAGTGTCGATGCCGTCGCTCACCCGAGTGTGGCCGAACTCCCCCGCATACCCGGCCTGGCCACCAGTGGCGACGCCCCCGATCACGAGGCCGCCTCCGATGCCGCTCGACCCGCCATTGAGATAGACGAGGTCGGTCAGGCCTTGACCGGAACCGAAATAGCGTTCGGCCGTGACACCAAGGCTCGCGTCGTTGGCCGCGACGACCGGAAGGCCCGTCGCATCGGCAAGCAGGTCGCACAACGGCTCGTCGACCCAACCGAGATGCGGGGCGTGACGCACCAGACCGTCACTCGCACGCACGAGACCGGGCACCGCCACTCCTATTCCGATTATGGAATATTCGCCGAGGTCGCGCTTCAGCTCCGCCACAATTCCCGCGGTGATCGTGACGGCCTCAGCGATTGACGGCGACGACGGCGTGGCATAGCGGATGAGCCGGTGGACGACGCCGCTGAGGGCGACGGCTCCCACTGTGATCGCGTCGATTTCAGGATTCACCGCAATGGCCACGATTCGGTCGCTTGCCGCCACGATCGGGCTCGGTCGCCCGGCGAGCTTCGTGGGGTCGGGAGTGCGTTCCTCGACCAGGCCGCGCTCGACCAGCTCCGCAACCAGCGCGCCGATCGTCGACCGGTTCAAGCCGGTCAGTCGGGTGAGCTGGGCGCGCGACGCTGCGCCGCCGCGATGCACGAGGCGCAGGATGATCGACAGGTTGTGCCTGCGCACATCGTCATGGTTATTGCCCTGCATGGCGTCCACTGCTCTCGGCTTCCGGCTCGCTTTTTTCGGTCAAAAGTCAGGTTACTGCGCCGGATGAGCTCGACGGGTGATACGTTGCCAATGTCAACAAATCATCAAGGGTGCTGACAGACTTGCGGCGCCAGACAGGGACGTCATGGAGTTTCGATACCTCGGCAACAGCGGATTGAAAGTTTCAGAAATAACCTACGGCAACTGGCTCACCCACGGGTCTCAGATCGAGAACGACACCGCGACGGCCTGCGTGCGCGCGGCCCTCGACGCCGGAATCAGCTCGTTCGACACCGCAGACGTCTACGCCAACACCGTCGCCGAACAGGTATTGGGCGACGCCCTACGCGGCGAACGCCGACAGTCCCTCGAAATCTTCACCAAGGTCTTCGGCCCGACCGGCCCCAAGGGACACAACGACACCGGCCTCTCCCGCAAGCACATCCTCGAGTCGATCGACGGCTCGCTCAGCCGACTGCAAACGGATTACGTCGACCTCTATCAGGCCCACCGGTACGACGTGGAGACCCCGCTCGAGGAGACGATGCAGGCCTTCGCCGACGTCGTGCGCCAGGGCAAGGCCCTCTATATCGGGGTAAGCGAGTGGAACGCGACGCAGCTACGCGCCGGCCACGCCCTCGCCACCGACCTCGGCATTCAGCTCATCTCCAACCAGCCGCAGTACTCGATGTTGTGGCGCGTGATTGAATCCGAAGTGGTTCCGGCCGCCGAGGAGCTCGGCGTCTCTCAGATCGTCTGGTCCCCCGTGGCTCAGGGCGTGCTCACCGGCAAGTACCTGCCTGGTCAGGCACCACTGAACGGCAGCCGGGCAACGGATGCTCAGGGCGGCGCCAACATGATCAAGCGTTGGATGAGCGAGCCGGTGCTCACCGGTGTGCAGAAATTGCGCCCGATCGCTGACGAGCTCGGCCTCACCATGGCGCAGCTCGCGCTCGCCTGGGTGCTGGCCCATAAGAACGTCGCATCCGCAATCATGGGGGCGTCCCGGCCCGAGCAGGTCGCCGACAACGCGAAGGCCGCCGGTGTGCACCTCGACGCGGACGTGCTCACGAGAATCGACACCGCCGTGCGCGACCTGGCCGAGTTCGACCCGCGCAAGACCACCTCGCCGGAGCAGCGCGAAGCGTAAGCCAGCGGCATCCGCTTTTAGAATCAAGGAGTATTCATGAGAATCGCCGTCACCGGCGGCAGTGGCAAGCTCGGGCGCAGCGTTGTTGCGCGCCTGACGAACGAGGGCCACGTCGTCACCAACCTCGACCGCACGGGTTCTCGCGGTTCGGGATTTACTACGATCGACCTTACTGATTATGGCCAGGTCATCGACGTGATGTTCGGCATCGACGACCGCACGGACGGATTCGACGCCGTCGTGCATCTGGGGGCCATCCCGGCTCCTGGCCTTCTGCCCGATGTGGCCACCTTCCACAACAACATGCTCGCGACCTTTAACGTCTTTCAGGCCGCCCGCCGGGCCGGAATCAAGACGATCGTCTATGCCTCGAGTGAGACGACCCTCGGTCTGCCATTCGATGTCGACCCGCCCTACATTCCCGTCGACGAGGAGTACCCGGCCCGGCCGGAGAGCACGTATTCACTCGTGAAACACCTCGAGGAGCAAATGGCTATCCAGCTCGTGCGCTGGGATCCGCTGTTGAGTATCACGGCGCTGCGCTTCTCCAACGTGATGGACGAGGACGACTACGCGGCCTTCCCCGCATTCAACGACGACGCCACCCTGCGCAAGTGGAATCTGTGGGGCTACATCGACGGTCGCGACGGCGCCCAAGCCGTGCTGCGGGCGCTCGAACGAGCCCAGCCGGGTTTCGAGACGTTCATCATCGCGGCCGCCGACACGGTGATGAGCCGGTCGAGCGCGAGCCTGGCCGCCGAGGTCTTTCCGAGCGTCAGAGTCGTCAAGGCGGTCGGAGAACACGAGACCCTGTTATCGATCGACAAGGCCAAGCGGATGCTCGGCTTCGCCCCCGAGCACAGCTGGCGCGACCACGTGTAATGCGCCACTATCGGTAGTCAACGTGGGCGCTCGACAAACGCGTTCCGAAACTTGCCCGCCGGATCGAGCCGATCAACAAGGGCTCGAAAATCGCCGAGCCTGGGGAAGCTGGTCGCAAGCGTCTTGGCATCCGTCTGAGAGTTTGCCCCAATGCGGCCGCACCGCGAAGGGGGCCAGCGCCGCTTCGCGGGCCGGCAGCAGCGGCGCGATCCGGGCGAAGAGCGTGCGCATCGTTTCGATCGATGGCGGATGCACGATCGGAGCCCCGTAGCGGTAGTTCCGAGCCCAATTGCGTTCATTCGCCTGCTTCATGCCGGCCGCTTCACGAGATGTGATGTTTGGGACAACTTACCGGACCCGTAGGTTCACCTGGGCTTGATGGCACTCGAATTCTGGAGCTACCCGGATGCGGCGGATTCGTTAGTCCGGCTATTGACGACTGCACCCACTCTCGGTATATGTTTGAGTAATCAACAAATCATCGATGCAGCTGAATTGGACGTCCTGACATGACACCGAGCGACCTGACCCCCACCCGTGACGACAAGTTCTCCTTCGGGCTCTGGACCGTCGGCTACAACGGCAGCGACCCGTTTGGAGGTCCTACTCGCCCCAAGCTCGACGTCGTCGATGCCGTGACCAATCTGGCCGAGCTCGGCGCCTACGGCCTCACCTTTCACGACGACGATCTGTTCGACTTCGGTTCAACGGATGCCGCCCGCCAGCAGCAGATCGACCGCCTCAAGCAGGCGCTCTCCGACACCGGGCTCATCGTGCCGATGGTCACCACAAACCTATTCAGCGCCCCGGTTTTCAAGGACGGCGGATTCACCTCGAACGACCGCGCCGTACGCCGGTTCGCGCTCCGCAAGGTGCTGCGCAACATCGACCTCGCTGCTGAGCTGGGCGCGAAGACATTCGTCATGTGGGGCGGCCGCGAGGGCGCCGAGTATGACGCGGCCAAGGACATCCGTTCGGCGCTCGAGCGTTACCGCGAGGCCGTGAACCTACTCGGGGACTATGTCACCGACAAGGGCTACGACATCCGCTTTGCCATTGAGCCCAAGCCCAACGAACCCCGCGGCGATATTCTGCTGCCGACCGTCGGCCACGCAATGGCGTTCATCGAAACGCTCGAGCGGCCCGACATGGTCGGCGTGAACCCCGAGGTCGGGCACGAGCAGATGGCCGGGCTCAACTTCGCCGCCGGCATCGCGCAGGCGCTGTACCAGGGCAAGCTGTTCCACATCGACCTCAACGGTCAGCGCGGCATCAAGTATGACCAGGACCTGGTCTTCGGCCACGGCGACCTGCAGAACGCGTTCGCGCTGGTCGACCTGCTCGAAAACGGCGGCCCGAACGGTGGCCAGACCTACACCGGGCCGCGCCACTTCGATTACAAGCCGAGCCGCACCGAAGACGTCGCCGGAGTGTGGACCAGCGCTGCGGCCAACATGCGCACCTACCTGCTGCTCAAGCAGCGGGCCGCCGCCTTCCGCGCCGACCCCGAAGTGCAAACGGCCCTCGCCGCGTCGAAGGTACCTGAGCTGTCGAACAACACCCTCGCCCCGGGCGAAAGCTACGACGACCTGCTGGCCGACCGCGGCTCCTACGAGGACTTCGACACCGACGCCTACTTCGGCGGCAAGGGCTTTGGCTTCGTGCACCTGCAGCAGCTCGCCCTCGAACACCTGCTCGGCGCTCGCTAGCTCCACCATTCGCACCTACGTGGCAAATTCCAAAGAACCGAATGCGACCGCCCCGCTCACCATCGAAAAATCGGGGCCCGGGTCTTTTCTGAACTAGCCACCGTGTACCGGGGCATAACTCCTTCAAATCGTCGACGGACCACCTAGACACCCGCGTCATTTCGCGCAAGTCGGTTGGCGGCCGCTCAGATTGCAGGAGTTATGCCTCCTGACCTCGCCACTGGACAGGTCAGGACGGGCGTCAGCCGGCGAGCCCCGCGACCATGGCCTCAATGCGCTCGGGCGAGAGTGCATGGTGGATGGCGAGCATGCTCGCGCCCAGAATGGCGGCGTTCGCCCCCGCGCTGGACTGGGTGATCTGCAGGTGCTGGGTGGCGAGGGGGTTGGAGCGCGAGTAGACGACTTCCCGCACGCCCGCAATCAGGTGCTCCCCGGCCTGAGCCATTGATCCGCCGAGAACGATGACGGATGGATTGATCAGGTTGACGCACATGGTGAGCACCTCGCCCATGTCCCGTCCGGCTTGGCGTACGGCTCGGATCGCCTCGAGATTGCCCTGTTTCACCAGGTCGACAACGTGCTGGCTAGTGGTCACCGGAAGGCCCTGAGCGCCCAGCAGGCGGGTGAGTGCCGCCCCGGAGGCCACGGCCTCGAGACATCCCTCGTTGCCGCAGCGGCACGGCACCCCCGCACCGCGGGCGATCTGCACGTGCCCCAGGTCACCGGCGATACCCTGCGCGCCGCGCTGCAGGTAGCCACCGGATATGACGCCGGCACCAATGCCGGTGGCTATCTTCATGAAGATGAGGTGGTCAGTTTCTGACCAGGCGAATTCCCGTTCGCCGAGCGCCATCAGGTTGACGTCGTTGTCAACGAGCACGGGAACATGAAAATGCTGCTGAAGCCAGCCGGGTACGTCGAAGCGGTCCCAGCCCGGCATGATCGGCGGGTTGATCGGCCGACCGCTGGTGTGTTCCACCGGCCCGGGCAGGCCAACGCCGATCGCGAGCAGATCGGCCGTTGACCGCTTGCTGTCGCTGAACAACCGCGCCCCGGCCTCGATGACCCAGTTCAACACGACCTCTGGCCCCTCCGATATTTCCAAAAAGGTGGAGTCCTGCACGAGGGTTTTTCCGCCCAGATCGCTCAGGGCGATCCGAATATGGCTCGCACCGATGTCCACGGCCAGCACGAACTTATTGCCCGATTGCAGGGCGAACTGCGACGAGGGCCGGCCTCCGGTGGAGGTGGCGTTACCGGCCGGACCGACGAGGCCGAGGCGCGTGAGCGCGTCAACCCGCAGGGCTACGGTGGAGCGGGCCAGTCCGGAGAGGTCGGCCAGTTCCGTACGGGTGCGTGGTTGCCCGTCCCGCAACACTTGAAAAAGATCGCTGGCGCCGGCCGAACCGAGGGCATTGACGTGACTTATGTCGATCATCAGGCAATTCAACCATACGAATCATTCGAACCTCGATACTTTTCGAGCGGATGCCGCTGCTGCGGCCTCAAAGGGAACCCCAGCACCACGACGGCACCGTTCAATGCCGTTCAGCACCGTTCAGCGCCGGGGTAGCGCCGGTCAGCGCCACGGAAGCGCCAGGGAACCTGATTGGGCTGCTTGGTTCGGCACGCCGGCCGCGGGCCGGGTGCGCCCGGTCTTCAGCAGCGATTGATAGGTGACGGGCTGCCCGGCCACGGCGTACCCCAGCAGTGTGTGAAAAAGCTGCCCACGACTCTCGGAGTGCCGATGATTGAACCGAAACACCCACTCATCGACGTAGGCGGGCAGGTGTTCCGCGCTGACCGCTCCCTGCCTCGGCCCCATCAGCCAATGGTTAGCCTGAAAGACCACCCGGCGCACGGCGGGCAGCACCTGGCGGGTTGGGGAACCTGGCGCGGACAGTGGCCGTGCGACGTGAGCGTACCGGTCTCGGATTCCCGCCGGATACGCGGACCAGTCGTGGGTCACGACTCGGCTGCCGGGCTCGACGGAGTCGAGCATGAAGGCGGCCAGCTGCGCTGTCCCGGCGCTCGGGATCACCGCAACGCGGGTACGACCGAGACCGTCGGCATCCACTTCGACAGCGACGGCGAACAGCACCCGGCCCAGAGAACCCCGACCGGGAACCGAGCCGCCGAGGTAGGACACGTCGACCTCCACGTTGCCGCGCAGGCGATCCCGGCCCGGTTGCACCATGACCGATCGGTAGCGGTGCAACATCGCCCAGGCGGTCTGCAACGAGCCGAGCTCGGTCTCCCGATGCAACTGGGTTGCTGACAGCCCGACCTTGCTGTTCACGAGTAACCAGGCCGCACTGAACCACACGGCGAGCGCGGTGCGGGTGCCGTGAAAAATGGTTCCGGCTGTTGCAGAAACGCGTTTGCCGCAGCCCGCGCACCGCCACCGCTGGTGCGCCTCGCGCCAGCCGTGCTCGTGTGCACAGTTTGGGCAGTGAAATCCGTTCGGCCACCGCAACCAGTCGAGATAGTCGAGGCACTTCCACTCTTCGTCAAACCACAGGCGCAGGTCGGCGTAGGAGTTGGGGTAGGCGGGTCGTGCCGGCGTTGGCATACCCCCCAGACTAGGGCACCGAACGCGAAACCCCGTGCGGTCAAAAATAAGGGGGTTTGTAGTTCGGTGCCGTCGTGTGAACCCCCGGTGCGGTATCCCAAGCCGGCCACAAAACTTTCTCACGGCACCAAGCGGCAAATAGGTACTGGGTCTTCCGGTTATTCAGACACCGAAGTGTGCACTTACCGTGGCGACACCGGCACCGCTCACCTAAGAGTCGCGCCGTGATCTCAACGAGGAGAACCAGATATGCGAACGAAGCACAGACTTCGACTGACCGCGGGGGCGGCGATGGCCACCCTCGTGGTCGCCGCCCTCACCGCGACGCCCGCAGCAGCGGCCCCCGGCGACACAGCACCCCCGGGCAAGCCCGGCGAACCCAGCCCGACGGCCCCCGCCGATTCGAGCTTTCAGAAGGTCACCCTCGACGCCACCCCTGGCGAGCCGCTCGACCTGGCCGTACTGCCCAACAACGACGTGCTGCACACCACCCGGGCCGGCGACATCTGGCTCAACGACGCACAATCGGGGCTCAACACGCTCGCCGCGACGATCGACGTCTATCAGCACGACGAGGAGGGCCTGCAGAGCATCGCGCTCGACCCAAAGTTCGGCACACCGGGCAACAACTGGATCTACCTGTACTACTCCGCACCGCTGGACACACCGCTCGACGACCCGGCAACCGCCGGCGTGAACGAGGGCGATGCCCCGCTCAGCGGCACAGTGGCTGACTTCGCACCGTTCAAGGGCTCCATCACCCTCTCGCGCTTCCAGTTCGACGGCGCCGTCTTCGACCTTGCAAGCGAGCAGAAGATCCTCGACGTCGACGTGGATCGTGGCATCTGCTGCCACGTCGGCGGCGACATCGTCTTCGACACTGTCGGCAACCTCTACCTCTCCACCGGCGACGACTCGAACCCGTTCTCCTCCGACGGTTTCGTACCGATCGACGAGCGCATCGAACGCAACCCGGCCTTCGACGCGCAGCGCAGCGCAGCCAACACCAACGACCTGCGCGGCAAGATCCTGCGCATCACACCCACAGCAGACGGCGGCTATACGATCCCCGAAGGCAACCTGTTCGCCCCCGGCACCGAGCTCACCCGCCCGGAAATCTACGTGATGGGCATGCGCAACCCGTTCCGCATCGAGCTCAACCAGAAGACTGGGGAGCTGTATGTGGGCGACTACTCCCCTGATTCCCGGACCGCCGATCCCCTGCGCGGCCCGGCCGGCACCGGCAAGTGGACGAGTATCACCGAAGCGGCAAACTACGGCTGGCCGTACTGCGCCACCGCCGATCTGCCCTACGTGGACTTCGACTTCGCCACCGGCATCTCCGGTGAAACGTTTGACTGCGCCGCTCCCGTGAACGATTCGCCCCGCAACACGGGCCTGCGCGAGTTGCCTCCCGTTGTGCAGCCCCACGTCTGGTACGGCTACGGGTTGTCCGAGGAATTCCCGGAGCTTGAGACCGGCGGCATCGGCCCGATGGCCGGCCCCGCGTATGTCTTCGACAAGACGGCGTCAAAGGGTAAGGCATCCGTTGCCTGGCCCGAGTACTACGACGGCATGTCGATGATGTACGAGTGGACTCGCGACTACATCAAGGGCATGACCCTCACCGACGGCGAGCTGGAGAAGATCGAGGCCGTCGTGGATTCGATCATCGTCGACAACCCGATCGACATGGAGTTTGGCCCGAACGGCGCGCTCTACGTTCTCGAATACGGCGACGGGTACTTCGCGCAGAACCCCGACGCGCAGCTCTCCCGAATCGACTTCGTCGGAGACAAGGGCAACCGCTCGCCCCTCCCGATGGCCTCCGGCACGCCGACCGCTGGCGCCTCGCCCCTCACCGTCGAGTTCTCGAGCGAAGGAACCACCGATCCAGAGGGTGACACGCTCAGCTACGCCTGGGACTTCGAGTCCGACGGGGTCGTCGACTCTCGCGAGCTGAACCCCACCTTTACCTACGAGACGGATGGCGCCTTCACTGCTTCCCTGCAGGTGACGGATGCCGGCGGCAAGGACCGCGGGCGCTACGCCTCCGCAGAGGTCGAGATTGAGGTGGGCAACCAGGCCCCGGTCGTGACCTTCATCACCCCCGTGGTCGGCCAGGACTTCCAGTTCGGCGACACGGTGACCTACGAGGTTCTCGTGACCGACGACCAGCCGGTCGACTGCTCGCTCGTGACCGTGACCTACATCCTGGGCCACGATTCGCACGGCCACCCGATCACAACCTCTGGCGGTTGCACGGGAACCATCACCACCACGGTTCCCTCCGGCCACAACCCGGAGACCGACGACCTCTCTGGGGTCTTCAACGCCTCATACACGGATGCCGGCGGCGACTCCTCCGGGCCCCTCACCGGCTCCGCCGAGGTAGCACTGCGCTCCAACTAATTTCTGCCTCGCACACCTAACGAAAGGTACTCACATGTGTTTCGGATTTGACGGCGCGAGCGAACTGAACAAGTCGCTCGAAGGCAAGAAGAATCTCAACCGCCGCAACTTTCTGCGCGGCGCACTCGCGGCGGGAGCCGGAGCCGGTCTCGCCGTGGCCGGCGCAAGCTCGGCCACAGCAGCACCGGGCGGAATGCCCGGCAAGCCGGGCCCCGAAGGCAAGCCGGGCAAGGGCCGCAAGGTTCCGCCGGGGCTGATCAGCATCCAGCTGTACACGCTGCGATCGATCATGAGTGGCGACGGCGTCGACACCACGTTCGAAGCGCTCGCGGACTACGGCTATACCAAGGTCGAACTCGCCGGTCTCTACGGCCGTACGCCGGAGGCGATGCGCGCCTTCCTCGACGAACTCGGTATCACGCCGAGCTCGAGCCACGACGGCATCAGCGGCTCGCCCGCTGCGCTGCAGGCCAAGATCGCCGGCGCGGTGACGCTCGGGCAGACGTACATGAATGTTCCCTATCTGGCCTCGAGCGTGGCCGATGACTGGCGCCAGTGGGCTGACCAGATGAACGCCGAGGCATCCGTTGCCCAGGGGGCGGGGATCAAGTACGGGTACCACAACCACGCGCACGAGTTCACGACCGACCTCGGTGGCGGGCTCACCCCGTGGGACATCTTCACGACCCGCCTCGACCCGAAGCTCGTTCACCTCGAGGTGGACCTGTACTGGGCCGTGACCGGCGGTGTCGGTGTCGGCGCTGCCGACCCGGTGCAATTCGCGATCGACGTGATCAAGGATGCCCCGCAGCAGGTGCTCGAGTACCACGTGAAGGACCGCGATGCGGCCGGTGGATTCGCCGACCTCGGCACCGGCACGATCGACTTCCCACGCATCTTCGACGCCCACCCGGTGAAGCTGTACGCGGTCGAGAATGACCAGCCAGACGTGACCGCGCTGCAGACCGCAGAGGTCGGTTACAACTACCTGCGGAACGTGCGCTTCTAGAGCTCGCTGGCAGCACGACGACGGCGCCTTCTCGAGGGGGCGCCGTTGCTGTGCGCCCTCGGAACGCTCGTGGCACGTGTTTGCCTGCCGGGCACTCGTTTGAACGAGTGCCACGTTCTGAAACGAGTGCCACGAGGGGGTCGGGGCGGGCGGGCTAGACGGGGGCGGGCTGCGCGAGGCCGGCGAGGGCGAGCAGCAGGTCGCGCACCTCGGTGGCGGCGAGGCTGGAGCGTGCGGCCGCCGGGTCGGAGCAGAGCAGCACCGGGCCGTCGGCGGCAGTCTCCGGCAGCCGGCCGTGAGAGCCTCGCACGCAGGAGGGATCGAGCGGCACGACGTCCATCGCGTAGCGCAGTCCCAACTTCTTCTTCGCGAGGTTGCGGGCCGCCCGCAGCTTCACGAAACGGTCGTCAGGGTCGAAGAACAGCTCGGCTGGGTCGTAGCCGGGCTTCTTGTGAATCTCCACGCCGCGCGCGAAGTCAGGCGCCTTCGCATCGTCGAGCCAGTAGTAATAGGTGAACCAGGCGTTCTTCTCGGCAACGACCACGAGTTCGCCGCTGCGTTCATGGTCGAGGCCGTAGCCGGCCTGGCCTTCGGCGTCCAGAACCTCGGCCACCCCGGGCAGCGCCTCGAGCAGCGCGCGCACGCGGGGCAGGTCGGCGGGGTCCTGCACGTAGACGTGCGCGAGCTGGTGGTCGGCGACCGCGAAGGCGCGGGAGGTCCACGGGTCGAGCAGTTCGCCGCTCGCGTTCGTGTGCACCTCGAGCAGGCCTTCGCGGCGCAGCATCCGGTTCACGTCGACGGGCTGGTCCACGTTGGTGATGCCGTATTCGCTCAGCACCACGACGGTCACGCCCCGCCGATGCGCATCATCGAGCAGCGGCGCGAGCACCGCATCGAGCTCGCGCGCAGCGTCGAAAGAGCGCGGGTCGTCGGGGCCGAAGCGCTGCAGGTCGTAGTCGAGGTGCGGCACGTACACGAGCGTGAGGTCGTGGTCGGGCAGCACGTGCCGGGCCGCGCCCACGATCCAGCGCGAGGAGGCCATCCCCGCGGTCGGGCCCCAGTAGGTGAACAGCGGAAAGGCACCGAGCTTCTTGACCAGTTCGTCGTGCAGCTCGGGCGGGCGGATGTAGGCATCCGGTGATTTGCGTCCGTCGGCGTGATAGACGGGGCGCGGGGTGATCGTGACGTCGGTCGTGGCGCCCATGGCGTACCACCAGCACACGTTCGCCACCCGGTAGCCGGGATTGGTGCGGCGGGCGGTCTCCCAGACCTTCTCGCCGCCGACCAGCCGGTTGTGCTGGCGCCAGAGGTTGACCTCGCCGATGTCGCGCAGGTACCAGCCGTTGCCGACGATGCCGTGTTCGGCGGGCCTGAGTCCGGTGAGGAAGGTGGACTGTGCCGAGCAGGTGACGGCGGGCAGCACGGTGCCGAGTTCGGCGGAGAATCCGCGGGCCGCAACGGCCCGCAGCTGCGGCATCACGGCGAGCAGGCGCGGGGTCAGCCCGGCGACGTCGATCACGAGCAGCGGCGTGGGCCCGTTCGGTGCGCCGGGCACGGGGTCGGTCATGCGCGGGCACCCCGCATAATGGAGTTGCCGGCGAATTCGGCCGGCACCGCGGTATCCGTTGTGTCGCTGGGTTCATCGAGATCGAGGCGGCCACTCTGGCCGTAGAACTCGACCGGGTTGCGCCAGAGGATGCGGTCGACCGCGTCGTCGTCGAAACCGGCGGCCAGCATGGCCTCACCGGTTCGCAGCGTGGTGAGGGGGTCGCTGCGCCCCCAGTCGGCGGCCGAGTTGACGAGCACGCGGTCGAGGCCGACGTCTTTCAGCACGGCGACCATGCGGGTGGGGTCCATCTTGGTATCGGGGTAGATGCTGAAGCCCATCCAGCAGCCGGAATCGACGACCTCGTGCACGGTGACCTCGTTGAGGTGGTCGACGACGACCATGCCGGGCGCAATGCCGCTCTCCCGCACCACGTCGAGGGTGCGGCGGGTGCCGGCGACCTTGTCGCGGTGCGGGGTGTGCACGAGCGCGGGGAGTTCGTGGGCCACGGCGAGCGCGAGCTGGGCGGCGAAGGCGCGGTCTTCCTGTGGGGTCATCGAGTCGTACCCGAGCTCGCCCACCGCCACGACGCCGTCCTTCTCGAGGTAACGCGGCAGAATATCCAGCACGGCGGCCAGGCGCTGGTCGCCGGCCTCCTTCGGGTTGAGCCCGATCGTGCAGAAGTGGCGGATGCCGAATTGGCTGGCCCTGAAGGGTTCCCAGCCGACGAGGGCGTCGAAGTAGTCGATGAACGAGTCCACGCTCGTGCGCGGCTGGCCGAGCCAGAAGGCCGGCTCCACCACCGCGCGCACCCCGGCCGCGTACATGGCCTCGTAGTCGGTGGTGGTGCGGGAACTCATGTGAATGTGCGGGTCCATGATGCGCATGTCGAGTTCTTACTCCTTATATAGGGGAATGGCTGGTTGCAGTGCGAAGAGCAGGGCGGCCGGGAGGTCCGCGCGGTGAAGATACTCGGGAAACGCAGCGACCACGGCGGGAATATCGGCGGGAATATCGCGCCCCGCTGCGCTGCGTTCGTGGGCGAGGTCAACGAGCATGCGGGCGAGTTCGGCGTCTTGCCGCTCGGCGAGATTCGCGATGACGTGCAGGGGTACACCCATGAAGACGCACTTGACCACGGCCTGGCGGTACGCCTCGAGGCCGAGGTAGTGCGCGCCATACGGTTGCAGGGCAGCCGCGACCAGGCGCACGTCATTGGTGCGGAGGGCGTCTTCGACGAGGGTCAGGAGCTCTGAACCGATGCCAGTGCCGCCAGAAGCGTCGGGATCATCGAGCAGGTGCAGCCCGCGCAGCACCCCGCGTTTCTCCCCGGAATCGCCGTGACGATACAGGTCGTCCAGTAGATCAACGCGGGCCGGGCCGGCGAGTGCGCCCAGCAGCACTCCGCGAGCCGCGTCGTCGATGGTGCCGTAGCGCAGGCCCCGCGGATCGTCGTCCCGGAGCGGGGTACGCCCACAGCGCCGGGACACAGCCGGGAAGTACCGGGTGATCGCTGCCGAATGACGCTCAACGTCGCCCCGGGCGACTTCAAGCCAGATCGAACCGGCGTCGTTCAAGTGGTCGTGCAGGGCGGTGGCGCTCACTGGAACGCTCCCGAGGTTTTGCTCGTGGTGACACAGGTGACAATCATGTGGCGGATACCTTCCGGCTGAGGCGCAGACCGAGCGGCAGCAGGGCGGCAACGGCCAGCCCGGTTCCAACGAAGCCGGACCGCGCGATCAGCGCTGCCTGCAGTCCGATCGTGCCGATGACCGAGGCACCGACCGCGCGGCGCACGTCGCCAGCGGCGCGCGTGTTGCGCGCGCGCAGTTGGGCTGGCGCGACGGAGCCGAGGTAGACGGTGGCTAGGGCGGCCCCGACGGCCCTGGGTAGCCATCCGTTGGTCGGCCGGATGGCGGGACCGGCAGCGGCGACGACGGAAGCACAGACGGTACCCGCGACGGCCAGGGTGCCGACGAGTGTGCTCGTGGATCCGTGCACCTCGTCCCGGCTGAGGGTGGTGGTGCCGAGGGTGTGGGTGAAGACCGTGAGCGCCGTCGGCAGCGCTGATCGCACCGATTCGGCGCCGAGCAACACGTCGAGCAACCGGGTGGCCGCCATCGAGACCGGACCGAACGGGGTGGATTTGAACACCAGATCGTAGGCCCAGACGCTCGCGGCGAGCGGGAGCGCGACCGCAAGGGCACGCCGTCCGCCACTCAGTGCGGCGATGCCGATGCCGGCCGTGGTGAGCACGATGGCCACGGTAAGGGCCTCGGCGGGCGTCACGTCGCCGGCCGGAATTGGTCGTTCCGGGCGCTCGACCGCGTCCAGAGCCCGGTCGGCGTAGTCGTTCAGGGCCATGCCCGCCCAGTAGATGAGGGTTGAGCAGAGCGGGAGCAGAACGGTGTGCGGGCCGAGGGAGCGCCCAGTGGCTGCGGCGCCGGCCAGGGTGTCGCCGGGCGCGGTGAGCGCGGCGGGGAGCCGCACGAGGCGGGCAAAAGCATTCGGGTTCATCATGCGCGACTCAGGCCGACTGACCGGCGAAGACGCGGCTGTCGGCACGGCTGTCGGCGCGGCTGTCGGCGCGGCTGAGCATCGCCGTCATCGCTGCGAACACGGCCTCTTCCGGGTTCTCGGCGAGCTGATCCGACCGCCAGCCGATGTGCTTGTCGGGGCGCACGAGCACCGCGCCGTCTTCGGCCACCTCGCGCAACCTGGCCCAGTCGAAGTACAGGTCTGTGACGGGCTGGCCGGGACCGATGATCACGGTTTCAAGCTTGACACCGAGCCGCGCGCCCACCCGCGCCGCGGCATCCGCCCAGGCTGAGCCAGTGATGCCGGTGATCAGCGTGAACTGCGAGAAGGGAGCGAGATCGTGGGTCGAGATCTTGTGCACGCTGTCGCCCACCCAGGCGTGCGGCAGGCGCGAGCCTGGCACGGTCGAGGCTTGGTAGTACAGTTCGGGATCGCGCTCGGGTTCCGGGCGCCGTGAACCATCGCCGACGATGGCCGTAGATTCGTAGAACTGCCCGACCTCAACGCCGTGGGCGTTGAACTCGTAGTCCTTGACCTCCATCGCGGCCTGAATGGCCTGCCGTTTGGCTGCGCCCGCCGGGGTGTTTGCCTTGCGTTCCTCGATCATTTCGATCATCTCCGATTCGGTGCGCGCGGTGGTCACACCGAGGGCGTCGAACAGCTGGCCGAACTCGCGGGCCGACTTGTTCGCGCGCAGGACGATCTGGCTGGCGACCGGGGCACGCTCCGTGGAGTAGGTTTCCAGCAGGTCGGAGCCCGCCGTGCCGGCGAGCACGGCGGCGAGCTTCCAGGCCAGGTTGTAGGAATCCTGAATGGAGGTGTTCGATCCCAGCCCATTGCTCGGCGGATGCTTGTGCACCGCGTCTCCCACGCAGAACACTCGCCCGCACTGCAGCCGGGTGGCGTACTGGGCGTTGTTTCCCCACAGCGACGTTCCGGTGATCTCTACCTCGAGGTCGGGCAGGCCGAGCAGGTTGCGCACGATCTGCGTGGCTGCGGCCTCATCGATCACCGGAGCCGGTTGCGTGATGTCGTAGCCCCACACGACGAGCCACTGGTTCCACGGCCGGATCATGCGAACGAGGCCCGTTCCGATACCGCCGATGTTGGACCCGGGCTGCACCACCCAGTAGAGCACCGAGGGTCGATGCCCGACGAAGGGCGTGATGTCGGCGGTGAAGGTGATGTTCATCGATCCGGCGATATCCATTTCCCCTTCCATCGGCAGGTCGATGTCGGCGGCGACCTGGGAGCGTGCTCCGTCGGCGCCGATTAAATATCTCGCACGGATGCTGAACTCGGTTCCCGTAAGCCGATCCAGGACGCGCACGGTCACGCCGTGCGCGTCCTGCACGTGGGAGAGGTACTCGGTCGAGAACCTGGTCTGTGTTCCCCGCATCGTGGCGTTCTTCACCAGAATTGGCTCGAGGTAGGTCTGCGGAATGTCGCAGGTGCTGGCCGGGGAGGCCAGTTCGTAGTCGGCGTGGCGGGCCGGGTGCGTACCGAAGGTGAGAATTCGCCCGAGTTCTTCGCCGGCGATCGACGTGCAGAACACGGTGTCACCCATCAGTTCGTTCGGCGTCGACTCGGCACGCACCGCGTCTTCGATACCGATGTCCCGGAAGATCTCCATCGTGCGCTGGTTGGTGATGTGGGCGCGCGGGGTGTTGGCCGTCCACCGGTACTTGGTGATCATCATGTTGGCGACGCCGAGGGTGGAGAGGAACAGAGCCGCGGCGGCGCCGGCGGGGCCCGACCCGACGATCAGCACCTCCGTCTCGACCAGGGCGCCGTGCGGTAGAGCGGTCTCGCGAATCCCGTCATCGAAGACGACCGGCGCCCTGCTGCCCGGCACGGTCACTTGCTGCGGCTGCCGCGGGAGGCGAATCGCTGTTGCAACAGCACGGCGCCCACGATGATGACGCCCTTCGCCACGTTCTGCACCGAGGTCGAGAGATTGTTCTGAGTGAAGACGTTCGTGAGCGTGCTGAAGATGAGTATCCCGAGCACGGATCCCACAATGGTGCCGCGGCCGCCGATGAGCAGGGTGCCGCCCACCACGACGGCCGCGATCACGTCGAGCTCAAGGAGCGTGCCGTGCGTCGAGGTACCGACCGTGGTGCGGCCGAGGAACATCACCCCGGCGATGCCGGCGGTGAGGCCCGAGAGCATGTAGACGTACACCATGTGGCGCTTCACCTTGATGCCGGCGAGGCGGCTCGCCTCGGCATTGCCGCCGACGGCCACTGTACGTCGGCCGAAGGTGGTGCGGTTGAGCAGCACCCAGCCGGCCACCGCCACGACCAGGAAGATCCAGATCAGAATCGGCACGCCGAGCAGGTCGGCGCGAAAGAAGTCCAGGAAGCCCTGGTTGTTCACGATCTGGGTCGACCGGTTCGAGATGAGTTCGGCGAGGCCGCGCGCGCCGACGAGCATGGCGAGCGTGGCCATGAACGCCACGACGCCTCCGTACGCAATCACCACGCCGTTCACGAAGCCGGCCAGGGTACCGACGAAAAGCGCGACCACGACGATCAGCAGCCAGGACGACTGTGCGGAGGCGAGCTGCACCGCGGTGAGGCTCGCCACCACGCTCGACAGGCCCACCACCGACCCCACCGACAGGTCGATGCCCCCGGCCGTGATCACGAAGGTCATTCCGACGCAGACCACGCCGACGATCGAGGCGAAGCGGATGATCGTGACGAAGTTGTCGAAGCTGGCGAATCGGTCGCCCGCGGTGAGGATTCCCACCAGGATCAGCAACCCGAAGGCGATGACCAGCCCGAGGTTGCGGCCGACCGATCCGCCCAGCATCCGCTTGACGATGCCGGGTGGTGTGTCCGGCGTAACGGGGGTCGGCGGGGCCGCCTGGGTGATTTGCTCGCTCATGCGGCACTTCCTCTCATGACCAGATCGAGCACACCGGGCTCGTCGATTTCGTTGGCATTGGTAGTGGTGAGAACCTCGCCGTCGCTGACGACCAGCACGCGGTCGGCCAGGCCGAGTACCTCGTCGATCTCGCTCGAGACCACGATGATGGCGGTTCCGGCCTCGGCGAGACGTCGAATGAGACCGTAGATCTCGGCGCGCGCGCCCACATCGACACCGCGGGTGGGTTCGTCGAGCAACAGCACAGCGGTTCCGTGCACGAGCCAGCGGGCGAGCAGAATCTTCTGTTGGTTTCCACCAGACAGTGTTCGAGTCACCCGGTCGGGATCTGCCGGTCGCAGCTCAAGGGCCTCGATCTGCTCTCGCGCGGCCTGGCGCTCGCGGCGCTCGTTCAGAAACCCGCCGCGGGCGAACCGACCGAATGACGACAACGTGACATTTTTGAAGATCGGTTCGTCGAGGATGAGTCCCTGGCTCTTTCGCTCCTCGGGAGACAGCCCGATGCCGGCACGCACGGCGGCCTCGACCGAGCCGGCGCGCAGTACGGTGCCGTTCACGGTCACGGTGCCGCCCGTGCTGCGGCGAGCGCCGTAGATGGCCTCGAGAATTTCGGAGCGACCAGATCCCACGAGGCCGGCGAGCCCCACGACCTCGCCAGCCCGCACCTCGAGGGAAACATTGCTGAACACGCCGCGCACGCTGAGCCGGTTGCAGGCCAGCACCACCGGCGCATCCGCCGCGATCGGCGTGGCAGCGGGAAAAACGTTGGCCACGTCGCGGCCTGTCATCAGGCGGATGAGGTCGGGCGTCGGTGTGTCGGCCACGATCAGGCCCGACGCCGTGGTCTTACCGTCTTTGATCACGGTGATGCGGTCGCCAATGCGGCGAATTTCAGCGAGTCGGTGGGAGATGTAAACCACGGCGATGCCCTGCGCGGTGAGCTCGGCGACAACGCGAAACAAATTCTCCACTTCCTGAGAATCAAGTACCGCGCTGGGTTCGTCCATGATGATCAGCCGGGTGTCCCGGCTCAAGGCCCGGGCCATGCTCACGATCTGCTTGTTCGCGGCCGAGAGCAGGCCCACCTCCGTGCGCGGCGAGATTTCGCTGTGGCCGAGACGGGCGAGGATCTGCTCGGTTCGGGCATTGGCTGAGGCAACGTGAAGCAAACCGCCCGTGGATTGTTCGTGCCCGAGAAATACGTTCTCCGCGATAGTCAGGCCGTCGACCACGTCGAGTTCCTGATACATGGTGGCGATACCGAGTTCGAGCGCGGCGACCGGGCCACCAATGGTGACCGGGTTGCCCTGCCAAAAGATCTCACCGGAGTCGGGCTGGTACGCACCGGACAGCGTCTTGATGAGGGTGGATTTTCCCGCGCCGTTTTGGCCGAGTACGCAGTGCACCTCGCCGGGTCGCACAACAAGATCGACGCCCTGGAGCGCCTTCACCCCGGCGAAACTCTTTCTGAGCCCGCGAACTTCGAGCAATGGTGCGGAATGGTCGACAGTGATCATGCGAAAAACCTAACACAACGTGGGTACTTACGTCGATGAACAGCAATAAGTTGCACGCAAACCGTCATCATCTGCTATCGTTCAACTCGTCAGCGCCGACGACAGCTCAACTGATCGACAATTGCCCGCACCCGTCGCTGACAGAATTCGCAGCGCCACTTCCATACCCGCAGCAATTACCGAGTCAGAGGGAAAATCATGCTTGCACCACGCACCGTCCGTCGCAAAATTCTTTTGGCCGCCGGCACCTCGCTGGCCGTCGTCGGCCTCATCACCGGTTGCACTGCGGGCGGTGCAACGACGAATACCCAGCCCACAAACGCGAGCGTCGAGGGCAACGAAGCCCAGGGCGACACCATCACCATCGGTTACTCTGGCCCCGCGGCCGACCACGGCTGGCTTGGTGCCATCAACAACGCCGCTATCGCCGAGGCCGCCAAGTACCCCGACGTCGACCTGAGGATCGCTGAGGGCACCAACGACGCCAACCTGCAGATCAGCCAAGTCGAAAGCTTCATCAACGATAAAGTCGACGCCATCGTGCTGCTGCCCACCGACGGCGCCGCGTTGACCCAGGTGGCCATCCGCGCCATGGAGGCCGGCATCCCAGTGATCAACGTGGACCGCGAGTTCTCGAGCACCTTCGCCGCCCGCGCCACCATCCTCGGTGACAACTACGGCATGGGCGTCAGCGCCGGCACCTACATCTGCGAGGAACTCAGCGACAATCCCGACGCCGTGGTCGCCGAGATTGCCGGTATCGATTCGCTCCCCCTCACCCAGGAGCGCAGCGCCGGCTTCGCCAAGGCGCTCTCCGACTGCGGTCTGTCGGTCACCAACCGCGTCTCCGCTGACTTCACCGTGGCGGGCGGCGAGGCCACGACCTCGCAGTTGCTCGCCGCCGCCCCGCAGATCGACGCGCTCTGGAACCACGACGATGACCAGGGAATCGGCGTGCTCGCTGCCATCGACGCCGCCGGACGCGACGAGTTCATCATGGTCGGCGGTGCCGGTTCTGCCAACGCCATGCGCCTGATCCAGGCCGGCGACAGCGTGATGAAGGCCACCGTGGTGTATCCGTCCACCCAGGCGGCCGACGGTATCCGTCTGGCCCGCCTGCTCGTGCAGGAGAAGGCAATGAGCGACCTCGTCGAGGTCGAGATTCCGAACCGGATCGTGCTCAACGCCCCCGTCGTGACCAGTGAGAACGTGGAGCAGTACCTGCCGACCGCCTTCGAGTCCTAAGCACTACAGGCGCGTCGCACGGGGAGCAAGCGAGTCTTGCTCCCCGTAACCATCTACAGGAAGAGTCTTCACATGAGCGCACCGCTTCGCGTCGCAATGATCGGCCACGGGTTCATGGGCGCCGCGCACTCCCAGGGCTGGCGCGTCGCCCCGCGCTTTTTTGACCTGGCCGTGCAGCCCAAGATGAGTATTCTCGTGGGGCGCGACGACGCTAAAGCCGCGGAGGCCGCCACACGCTGGGGCTGGGCCGAGTCGTCCACCGACTGGCGGGCGGTGATCGACCGGCCGGATATCGACGTGATCGACATCGTCACCCCTGGCACGTCGCACGCCGAGATAGCGATCGCCGCCCTCGACGCCGGCAAACACGTACTCTGTGAAAAACCGCTCGCAAACACGGTCGCCGAGGCCGAGGCGATGACGAATGCCGCCACCCGCGCCTTCGCTCGTGGCGTCTATGCCATGGTCGGGTTCACCTACCGTCGTGTTCCCGCCGCCACGCTCGCCCGCGACTTCGTCGCCGCCGGCAAAATCGGAAAGATTCGCCAGGTGCGGGTGAACTACCTGCAGGACTGGCTGGTCGACCCGCAGTCCCCACTCACCTGGCGGCTGCAGAAGGAGCTCGCTGGCTCAGGGGCGCTCGGCGACATCGGTGCCCACGCCATCGATCTGGCCCAGTTCATCACCGGCCAGCGCCTGACCAGCGTGTCGGGCACGCTCGAAACCCTCGTCAATGAACGCCCGCTACTCGGCACGAAGCAGGGCCTCTCCGGCACCGCAACGACCGAGCGCGGCGCCGTAACCGTCGACGACGTTGCCCTGTTCACCGGGCGTTTCGAGGGCGGCGCCCTCGGAAGTTTCGAGGCCACCCGCTTCAGCACCGGCCGCAAAAACGCGTTCCGCATCGAGGTCGCCGGCTCCGAGGGCGCGATTTCTTTCGATTTGGAAGACCTCAACGCGCTGAGCTTCTTCGACGGGAATGCCGCGAGCGGGCAGCAAGGCTTCACCAAAATTCTGGTGACCGAGCCGCAGCATCCGTATTTGGCCGCCTGGTGGCCGCCCGGGCACACGCTCGGCTACGAACACGGCTTCACCCATCAGGCCCGAGATTTTGTCGAAGCTATAGCGGCCGGCGCGCAGCCGACCCCGTCGTTCGCCGACGGCCTTCAGGTGCAGCAGGTGCTCGCCGCAGTCGAGGCCAGCTCCGACAATGGAAGCGCCTGGACATCCACCCTCGCCCCCGTACTCGCAGCACAGAACTAGGAGAACTCATGACCCGCCCGATCACCCTGTTCACCGGCCAGTGGGCCGACCTTCCCTTCGAAGATGTGGCCAGGCTCGCCGCCGGCTGGGGCTACGACGGGCTTGAGATCGCCTGCTGGGGGGACCACCTCGACCCGAATCGTTGGGACGACGCCGACTATGTCGCCGGCAAGCTCGCCGTGCTCGAGAAGTACAACCTGAAAGTGTGGGCAATCTCTAACCATCTCAAGGGGCAGGCCGTCTGTGACGACCCGATCGACCAGCGTCACCGCGACATCTTGCCGGATTCGGTCTGGGGCGACGGCGACCCGGAGGGTGTGCGCCAGCGCGCCGCCGAGGAGATGAAGAATACCGCGCGCCTCGCTGCGAAACTCGGCGTGAAGACGGTCATCGGCTTCACCGGCTCGTCGATCTGGAAGTACGTGGCCATGTTCCCGCCGGTGTCGCAGGAGCTCATCGACGCCGGATACCAGGATTTCGCTGACCGGTGGAACCCGATTCTCGACGTGTTCGACGAGGTCGGCGTGCGGTTCGCCCACGAGGTGCACCCGAGTGAGATCGCCTTCGACTATTGGACCACCCAGCGCGCCCTCGACGCCATTGCTCACCGCCCCGCCTTCGGCCTCAACTGGGACCCAAGCCACTTCATCTGGCAGGATCTCGACCCGGTCAGTTTTCTCTGGGACTTTCGCGATCGCATTTATCACGTGGACTGCAAAGACACCAAGAAGCGGATGTCTAACGGCCGCAACGGCCGACTCGGCTCGCTGCTGGCCTGGGCCGACCCGCGCCGCGGCTGGGACTTTATCTCCACCGGTCACGGGGACGTGCCTTGGGAAGACAGCTTTCGCATGCTCAACACGATCGGCTACGACGGCCCGCTCTCGGTGGAATGGGAGGATGCCGGAATGGACCGCCTGGTCGGCGCTCCCGAAGCGCTCTCCTTCGTGCGGTCGCTCGCCTTCGACGCACCGACCGATGCCTTCGATGCGGCGTTCAGTACGCGCCGATGACCGCTCGCGTGCGCCGGGCATCCGTTTGTTACTGCCCCCCCCATTCGGGCCGTCAGGGCCGGCTCCCAGCCGCCTTTCAGCCAGCATGAACCTGGCCGTTAGGCGGGAGCGCTAACGTCGTAGGCAACGGCTGCTCCGGCAGCACAGCGACGAACGAATGGTGAACTCCCGCATGAGCACTTCCGGCCAGGCCCGTCCGCCCAAGAAAGACCGCCGCGAGGAGGCCCGCGAACACGCCAGGCTGATGCGCGCCGAGCAGGTCAAGCGGGACAAGCGCCGTCGCCTCTTTCTGCGCGGCGGCATCGGCATCGGCTTGCTCGCCGTGGTCGCCATCGTGACCCTCGTTATCGTGAACAACGTCACCGCGCCGGCGGCGCAGGGGCCGGCCAACATGGCCAGCGATGGAATTCTGCTCGGCAGCGACGGAACCACCGTCTCCGCGGCCACCTCGACCCCCCTCGCCGCCGACGCCGATCCGGTTGCGACCGACCAGAGCGCCCTGACCGACACGGCGAACATCGTGATGTACGTCGACTACCTCTGCCCCATCTGCGGCAACTTCGAGACCACCAATGGCGAACAGATCACGAACTGGGTCACCGCCGGGAATGCATCGGTCGAGATCCACCCGATCTCGATTCTTGACCGCGCCTCATCGGGCACGAAGTATTCCACCCGGGCTGCCAACGCGGCCGCCTGTGTAGCCGACTACGACCCCAACAACTTTCTGGCCTTCAACTCGGCCATGTTCGCCGACCAGCCCACCGAGAACTCCACCGGCCTCACGGATGCCGAACTGACCACCCTCGTTGAAGGCGCCGGGGTGACCTCCACCGACGTTGCCAGCTGCATCAAGGATCAGACCTACGCCGACTGGGTCGACGCCTCAACCCAGCGCGCGCTCAACGGCCCCATCCCCAACTCGGACATCGAGAAGGTCAAGGGAACGCCCACCGTGCTCGTGAACGGTGTCAGCTACACCGGTTCCTTCACCGATGCCGCCGCCTTCGAGGCCTTCGTGACCGCGCAGACGACCGCCGCGGCAGGCGAGTAGCCCGCCCGCTTCCACTCTGCACGGGGCCCGGGCCCCGTCCACGGGCCCAGTTTATAAACTTGGCCCGTGGACGGAACATGGGCCCGATGCCGCGGCGGGGCTTTAGCCCTTAGCCGAGAGCGAGCCCGGCCCAGAGCCCGAGCGCGGCCGCCAGAACAGATGCCGCGAGCATACCGACTCCATTCACCAGTGCGGCCAGATACCGGTGCGCCTGGGCCAGCCGCACGGTCTCGAAACTGGCCGTGCTGAATGTCGTGTAGCCGCCGAGCAGGCCGACGCCGAGCACCAGGCTCCACTCCGGCGTGAGCAGGAGGTTCATGGCGAGGCCGGTGACGAGGCCGAGCAGCAGCGAGCCGCTCACGTTGATGATCGTGGTTCCATACGGAAACGCGCCGCCCAGACGGGTGCGCACGAAGCCGTCCAGAAACAGGCGTGCGGACGCGCCCACGCCGCCGGCCGCAGCGATGCCTAAGAACAGGAGCGGGGTCATCCGTTTTCCCCCCGAGAGGACTCACCGCGCCGGTGCAGTGCCGCGCCCAGCACGATTCCGAGCCAGGTCGCGAGGCCGCCGAGCAGAACCGTGCCGAGCGCATAAACGATCGCCAGTCCGATGGCGCCGCCGTGAAGGAGCAGAGCGCTGTCGGTGGCGAGGGCGCTGTAGGTCGTGAATCCGCCGAGCAAGCCGGTGCCGAGCAGCAGGCGCGCGGTGCGGCGGCCGCCGGCGTCGTGGCCGAGGCGCACGAGCGCTTCGAGCAGTAGCCCGAGCAGCAGGGCTCCGAACAGGTTGATGCCGAGAGTGGTCAGCGGCAGGTGGGCGCCGTCGCGGTCGACCGGCGGCAGCATTAGCCCAAGCGCTTCACGCAGGGCGGTGCCCACGGTTCCGCCGAGAAAGACGAGACCAAGGTAGCGCCAGTTCAGGTGCACGGCTCCTGGCGTGATCGTGGCGATGGTTCACCTACCTGTTGCACTCAGTAGGAACCATCAGCGCAGGCAGTTTGAGCGGATGCTCGGGCGGGATCCATCGCCGTGGCCAGAATACACGCCCTAATCGGTGGACTCCCACGGCAGTTCGTCGCGAAAGGCCACCGGAGCCAGGGGAATGACCACGACGGGTCGGTGCTGCCGGTGCGCGAGGTGCACGGCCACGGAGCCGCCGAAGAATTCCTGCACGCTGGCTCGCACGCCCCGCTCGCGGGTGCCGACCACGATCATTGCGGCATCCAGCGTGTCAGCGAGGTGGGCCAGGGCGCGGGCCGGGTCACCCGCGACCGCCCTGGTCGACCAGGTCAGGCTGCGGCCGTCGAGCAGCGTCGTCAGGTGGGCTCGCAGGGCAACCGGAAAGCCCTCGTCGTCCAGATCGAGCAGGTCGGGGTCGACCGGCAGCGACAGGATGCTGCCGTCGGCGAACTCATCGACCACATAGCGGCCGGGCTCGACCGTGGCGCAGACCAGCTCGGCGTGAAACCGGTCCGCGAAGGCGGCGGCCTCGAGCACGACCGCGTCGGGCTGGCCGGGTGTGACTCCAACAATCACGTAGGTGCTCACGATCGGCTCCTTTCAAGGGCTTCCGGTACCAGCTTGGCCGCGTTGCCGCCATAGGGATAGTGGCGCCGGGCGTCAGACGGCCGCGAGCACTCCGGCGACGGAGTTCAGCGAGCCGGGTACCAGGCTGTAGTACGACCAGGTGCCTCGTTTGGCGCGGGCCAGGAAGCCAGCCTCAACGAGTACCTTGAGGTGGTGTGAGATGGTGGGCTGGCTCAGGGTCAGCTGGTCGGTCAGATCGCAGACGCAGGCTTCCTGGTCGGTGTGGGCCGAGACGATCGAGATAATGCGCAGCCGGGCCGGGTCGGCGAGGGCTTTGAGCGAGCGGGCCAGGGCGTCGGCGTGGTCGGGGGCGAGGGTCGCGCGCGCCTGGGGTGAGGAGCAGGCATCCGCTTCGTCGGTTGAACGGCGAGAAATGTCGGTCAGTGGCAGGGTCTGGGTAAACGACACGTGAACACACTCTCCTTAGATTGACATCGGTCGATGAAGTGTTCTAGCGTAGACATCGACAACGATCAATGTTACCGCGAATCGCTGTCCAAGAATTGGAGATTCGTGAGCAGCACCGCCCCAGCCCCCACCCGACTCGGCGCGATCGACCGGCTGCTGCCGGTCTGGATCCTCGCCGCCATGGCCCTCGGCCTACTGCTGGCCCTGTACGTTCCCGCCGTCGGCGAGCTGCTGCACGCCTTCACGATCGGGTCGATCAGCGTGCCGATCGCCATCGGGCTGCTCATCATGATGTACCCGGTGCTGGCCAAGGTTCGCTACACGGATGCCCGTGCCGTCGCCTCCGACAAGCGCCTGCTGGTCTCCTCCCTGCTTCTGAACTGGCTGGTCGGGCCGGCGCTCATGTTCGCCCTGGCCTGGATCTTTCTGCCCGACCTGCCGGAATACCGCACCGGCCTGATCATCGTCGGGCTCGCCCGCTGCATCGCCATGGTGCTGATCTGGAACGACCTGGCCTGCGGCGACCGCGAAGCCGCCGCCTTTCTCGTGGCCGTGAACTCGGTGTTCCAGGTCGTCGCGTTCGGCGCGCTCGGCTGGTTCTACCTGCAAGTGCTTCCGGCCTGGCTCGGCCTGCCCACGACGAGCGCCGAGTTCTCGATCTGGGCGATCACCGCGAGCGTGCTGATATTCCTGGGAATTCCGCTGCTGGCCGGGTATTTGTCGCGCCGCATCGGCGAGGCCCGCCGCGGCCGCGACTGGTACGAGGCGCGTTTTCTGCCCCGGGTCGGCCCGTTCGCGCTCTGGGGGCTGCTGTTCACGATCGTGATGCTGTTCGCCCTGCAGGGGCAGCAGGTCATCGACCACCCCGGCGACGTCGCCCGCATCGCGCTGCCGATGCTGGTCTACTTCGCGGTCATGTTCCTGGTCGGCTTCGTCACCGGACGCCTGCTGCGCCTGAGCTACGAGCGCACCACGACGCTCGCCTTCACCGCCGCCGGCAACAACTTCGAGCTCGCCATCGCCGTCGCGATCGGCACCTTCGGCGCGCTCAGCGGCCAGGCCCTGGCCGGCATCGTCGGTCCGCTGATCGAGGTTCCTGCATTGGTCGCCCTGGTCTACGTGGCGCTCTGGCTCAAGCCCCGACTGTTTCCCGAGCGGATGCCGGCGGCCGCGCCGCCGACGCCCGCCGCGGCATCCACTCTCGTCTAAACGAAAGAAGACCCCAATGAAACCCTCCGTACTCTTCGTCTGCGTGCACAACGCCGGCCGCTCGCAGATGGCCGCCGGCTATCTGACCGCGCTCGCGCAGGGACGCGTCGACGTGTTCTCGGCCGGCTCCGAGCCGAAGGACCAGATCAACCCGGTCGCGATCGCGGCGATGGCCGAAGAGGGCATCGATATCGCGCACAACGTGCCGAAGATTCTCACGACCGAGGCGGTCAAGCAGGCCGACGTCGTCATCACCATGGGCTGCGGCGACGCCTGTCCGATCTTTCCGGGCAAGCGGTATGAGGACTGGGAGCTGGCCGACCCGGCCGGCCAGGGCATCGAGAGTGTGCGCCCCATTCGCGATGAGATCAAGGCGCGCATCGAGGTACTCCTGGCCGAGATTCTGCCGGTCGCCTGACAATGCTGCCCGGCCTGACCTATCCCGAGGAGTCGCTGCGACGCCTCGCCGCCGATCTCGCTGAGCAGTTTCACGGAGTCTTCGGTGCCGAGACCGTTGAGCGCTACGTGCTCGAGAGCTATACCGGGCTGCTGCGCACGTCGAGCGTGAAGGCGCACCTGACGACCCGCACCGCGCACTTTGCCCGGGAGCGCCTCACCGCGCTGGCCCAGGCCAAGGGTGCGATCGACCGTTCGGTTCCCGAGGTATTGTTCGTCTGCGAGCAGAATGCTGGCCGGTCACAGATGGCCGCGGTGTTCACCAACGCTTTGTCGGGCGGCTCGGTGCACGTGCGTTCGGCCGGATCGATGCCCTCCTCCGCGCTGAACCCCACCATGGTGGCGGTTATGGCCGAACTCAACCTGTCGCTGGACGAGGCGTTCCCCAAGCCGCTCACCGACGACGTCGTGCAGGCAGCGGACGTCGTCATTACCATGGGCTGCGGCGACGCCTGCCCGATCTACCCGGGCAAACGCTACGTCGACTGGGAACTCGTCGACCCGGCCGGCCAGCCGATCGAGGAGGTGCGGCGCATCCGCGACCAGATCAAGGCACATGTCATCGAAATGCTCGCCGGCCTCGGCGTGACGCCCGTCGCCTGACCCACCCTGCGGTCGGGGCCAGGTGGGCCCGGCGAATGGATGCCGCCCCACCCGGACGGGGCCCAGGCCCCGTCCCCGGGCCCAGTTTATAAACTGGGCCCGGGGCTATAACGTGGGCCCGGTGGTCGCGGCGCGTTTGCGGGGCGCGCCCGCGGCATCCGTTCTGCTGACGCGGCGAACGGGCGGCGCGACACATGCGCAAACGTGGCGAAACGGAGGCCCGCCCCGCTACGCGAGCGTCAGGAACAGCTTCTCGAGCTCGGGCACCGTCATTGAGTTCTCGTTGTCGGGATTTGCGATGCAGTCGCGCATCGCGGTCGACACGATGACGAAGCCGGCCTTGTCGAGCGCGCTCGACACGGCGGCGAGCTGCGTGACGACGTCGCGGCAGTTGCCGCCGCCCTCGACGGCGGCGATCACCGCCGTCAGCTGCCCCTGCGCCCGGCGCAACCGGTTGAGGATCTTCTTCTGCTCAGCGGCCCTGGCCGCCGTGTCATCGGTCACCGACGAGATCGCCACCTCAGGCCCCCTGCTCGGTGGGAAGCCCGGCCTGCTGCCAGGCCGTCGTGCCGCCGGCGATGTTCACGGCGTCATGGCCGTGGGCCGCCAGATACTCGGCGACCTGGGCGCTGCGACCGCCGAGGGCGCAGATGACGTGCACCGGGACATCCGCTGGGATCTCACCGATTCGCTCGACAACCTCGCCCATCGGAATGTGCACGACGCCGGGCACGTGGGCGGCTTCGTACTCCCACGGTTCGCGCACGTCGATGACGACGGGTTCGGTGAGCGCGTTCAGCTCGGTGACGGTGATCTCTTTCATACGAGGACCCTTTCAGCAATGGGGGAAACAACAAGGCTAGACGTTCCGGCCAGCCAGGTGCGATAGCCGCCGTCAAGATTGCGCACGTCGAATCCGTTCTGGGTGAGAATGCGCGCGGCGGTATGCCCGCGCTGGCCCACTTGGCAGTGCACGATCAGAGGCACGCGTGGCAGCTCGTCGAGCCTGGCGCGCAGGTCGTCGAGCGACACGTTGAGCGCGCCCGGAATGCTGCCGGCCGCGAATTCGCCGGCCGACCGCACGTCGACGAGCACGGCGCCGTTCGAACGAGCCTCCTCCAGCTCGTGCCACTGCAGGTTCACGCTCGTGCCCTCGGCGAGGTTCGACGCGACATAGCCGAGCTGGTTGATCGGGTCTTTTGCGGAGGCATATTGCGGCGCATAGGCCAGTTCGAGGCGCGTCAAAGCGGATGCGCTCAGCCCCGCCGCCATCGCGACCGCCAGTACGTCGATACGCTTGTCCACCCCGGAGCCGCCCACGATCTGGGCGCCGAGGATGGCGTCGGATTCGGCGTCGATGAGCAGCTTGATGGACATCCCCTCCGCGCCGGGAAAATAGCCGGCGTGGTTGGCGGGGTGCGTGTGCACGATGCGGTGGGTACGCCCGGCGGCTATGAGACGTTTCTCGTTCCAGCCGACCAGGGCCACGGTGAGACCGAAGATGGCCACGATCGACGTACCGAGCGCCGGGGCAGCCTGCCCGGGGGTGCCTGCGATGCTGTCGGCCACGGAGCGGCCGTGTCGGTTCGCGAGGCCCGCCATGGTGACGAGCGTGCCGGAGCCGCTGACGGCATCCGTTTTCTCGACGCCGTCGCCGACCGCGAAGATGTGCGGGTCGCTCGTGGCCTGGGTGCCGTCGACCCAGATGCCGCCGCTCTCGCCGATGCGGAGGCCGGCCTGCGCGGCCAGGGTAACGTCGGGGCGCACGCCGCTCGCGTCGATCACGAGGTCGGCGGGCACGGTGCTGCCGTCGCTGAGCATGATGCCGAGGGCCGACGTTCCGGTGACCGTGGCGTTCAGGCGCACGTCGACACCGCGCTCACGCAGGCGATCGAGTACGGGAGCGGCCATCTCGGGATCGAGCGGGGTGAAGATCTGCGGCCCGCGCTGCACGAGGGTCACGTGCACGCCACGGTGCACGAGGTTTTCGACGGCTTCGAGGCCGATGAATCCGCCGCCGATCACCACAGCGGATGCCGCTGCGACGCTCGCCAGCACCGCGGTGATGTGATCGACGTCATCGACCGTGCGCAGGGTGTGCGTGGGGACGGTGCTGTCTTCAGATGCGTTGGACATGGCCGAAGCGCCGGCCGCGAGCACGAGCCGGTCGTAGTGTTCGACGCTCGTTTCATCGGTCAGCAGGTCGCGCACCGCGACGGTCTGGGCTTTGCGGTCGATCTGCACGACCTCGGTGTCGACACGCACGTCGAGTGCGAAGCGTGCCCCAAGGGATTCGGGGGTCTGCAGCAGCAGGTCACCGCGATCCCGAATGATTCCCCCCACGAAATACGGCAGCCCGCAGTTCGCGAACGACACGTAATGGCCGCGCTCGAACACGATGATCTCGGCGCTCTCGTCGAGTCGGCGCAACCTGGTCGCCGCCGACATTCCGCCCGCAACTCCGCCTACAATGATGATTTTCACGTGTGCCTCCGGGTCAAGGATACCCGAGGGGTATGCGCGCACAAACCTGCGGGCGGAGCAGGCATCGGTGAGGGCCGCGCGGCCGCAGCCGCTTGCCCGGGCCCACCTTATGAACACGGGCCCAGTCTATAAACTGGGCCCGTGGACGGGGCCTGGGCCCCGTCCACAAAATGCTCAAGCGGGTTGGGCTCGGAAACCGCGCAGGCGCAGGCTGTTCGTCACCACGAAGATCGACGACAGGGCCATCGCGGCCCCGGCGATCAGGGGGTTCAGCAGCCCGGCCATTGCGAGCGGAATCGCCGCGACGTTGTAGGCGAAGGCCCAGAACAGGTTGGCCTTGATCGTCGTGAGGGTGCGGCGGGCCAGCCGTATCGCATCCGCTGCGGCGAGCAGGTCGCTGCGCATGAGCGTCAAGTCGCTCGCCTCGATGGCCACGTCGGTGCCCGACCCCATGGCAATGCCGAGGTCGGCGGTGGCGAGCGCGACCGCATCGTTCACGCCGTCCCCGACCATCGCGACCACGTGCCCCTGCGCCTGCAAAGAAGCGATTACCCGCGCCTTGTCGGCCGGCAGCACCCCGGCGGTCACGTCGGTAATTCCGACGAGAGCGGCCACGCTCTGCGCCGCGGCGAGATTGTCACCGGTCACGAGCATCGGCGTCAGCCCGAGGGCACGAAAACGTGCGATCGCCGCAGCGCTCGTGGGCTTGAGGGTGTCGGCGACGGTGAGCACGCCGCGCACCTTGCCCTCCCACGCCACCATGACGGCCGTCTTGCCGAGCGCCTCGGCCGTTCCCATCACGGCCTGCATCTCGATCGGCACCACCAGCCCCCATCGTTCGACCAGCCAGACGGGCCGTCCAACCAGCACCAGGCGTCCGTCAACCAGCGCCTGCACGCCCAGGCCCTGCTCCGACAGAAACTCCGACGCAGCCGGCACCGCGCCCAGGCGCGATACAGCGCCGGCCGTGATCGCCCGCGCGATCGGATGCTCCGACCCGCTTTCCGCGGCCCCGGCCAGCCCCAGCAGCTCATCTTCAGAGCCGCACTCGTGCATATCTGCGGTCGACAGCGTCATGCGCCCGGTGGTGACCGTGCCGGTCTTGTCGAGAACGATCGTGTCGACCCGGCGCGTGGATTCCAGAACCTGCGGCCCCTTGATCAGAATACCGAGCTGCGCGCCGCGCCCGGTTCCCACCAGCAGTGCGGTCGGCGTGGCCAGCCCGAGCGCACACGGGCAAGCAATGATCAGGGTCGCGACGGCCGCGGTGAACGCCATCGCGGCGCCGGCGCCGACCAGCAGCCAGCCGGCCAGGGTCGCCAGCGCGAGGAGGATCACGATCGGCACGAACACGCCGGAGACCCGGTCGGCCAGGCGCTGTACCTCGGCCTTGCCGGTCTGCGCCTGCTCCACCAGCCGGCCGATGTGGGCCAGCTCAGTGTCGGCACCCACCTTCGTGGCTTGCACGACGAGTCGCCCGCCGGAGTTCAGCGTGGCGCCCACAACACTGTCGCCCGGTCCGACCTCGATCGGTACGGATTCGCCGGTGAGCAGGCTCGCATCGATAGCGCTCGCGCCATCAACGATCACCCCGTCGGTCGCGACCTTCTCACCCGGCCGCACTACGAACTGGTCGCCGACCGCGAGCAACGCGGTGCTGATTCGACTCTCCACACCATCGCGCCACAGCGTAGTCTCCTTCGCACCGAGCTCGAGCAGCGCCGCGAGGGCTGCGCCGGAGTTGCGCTTGGCCCGCGCTTCCGCGTACCGACCGGCCAGAATAAACACGGTGACAGCGGATGCCACCTCCAGGTAGATCTCGTGGGTGCCGGCCCCCGGGGTAGCCGAGAAGGTGAAACTCATGGTCATGCCCGGCATGCCGGCCATGCCGAAGAACAGGGCGTAGAGCGACCAGCCCAAGGCGGCGAGCACGCCGACGCTGACCAGGGTGTCCATGGTGGCGGCGCCGTGCCGGGCGTTCACCCAGGCGGCGCGATGGAACGGCCAGGCACCCCAGATGGCGACCGGGGCCGCGAGAGTCAGGGCCAGCCACTGCCAGTTCGTGAACTGCAGCACGGGAATCATCGACAGGGCGGCGACCGGCAGGGTCAGCGCGGCGGAGATTAACAGCCGCTGCCGCAGCGACGCAAGCTCAGGGTCGACGGCGGCCGCGGCGGGGGTCACGGTGACCGGAGCCGGCTGCACTGCCGTGTAACCCGTGGCTTCGATGGTCTTGATGGCATCGTCGACACTCGTGCCGGCCGGCACGAAAACGCTCGCCTTTTCGGTGGCGTAGTTGACGCTGGCTTCGACCCCGGGCATCCGGTTGAGTTTCTTCTCGATGCGGGACGCACACGAGGTGCAGGTCATGCCCCCAACGAGCAGATCAACTTGCTGGCCCACATCGGCAGACATCAGGCGGCTACCAGTTGGTAGCCCGCCTCCTCGACGGCCGCGGCAACCAGGGCGCGGTCCAGCGGGGCGGCGCTCGTGACGGTGACCTGCGAGGTACCGCCCTTGACGAGGTCGACCGTAACGTTCTCGGCGCCCGCGAGAGCTGTAATCTCTTCGGTCACGCTGGCGACGCAGTGGCCGCAGGTCATTCCATCAACGCTGTAGGCGGTCGTGGTGCTCATCGAAAATTCCTAACTGTTTTCTACCCCCGAATGGGTATTCATTCGAATATACCCCTTGGGGGTACCTTTACCCCTACTATACCCCGAGGGGGTACAGTTACGCATGGGGTTCACGAACGACGCAGAGGACAATGTCATGACCGAGTCAGAGAGCCACGACGGCCCGCACGGCTATATCTCCAACAAGGACGCCTACCTCAAGCGCCTGCGCCGCATCGAGGGTCAGGCCCGCGGCCTGCAGAGCATGGTCACCGACGACAAGTACTGTATCGACATTCTCACGCAAATTTCGGCCATGACGAGCGCCCTCGAATCGGTCGCTCTCGGCCTGCTCGATGACCACCTCAACCACTGCGTATTGCACGCGGCCATGGCCGGCGGCACCGAAGCCGAGGCCAAGCTGCAGGAGGCATCCGCGGCCATCGCTCGGCTGGTTCGCTCCTAAAGGACCGGACCTTTGGCCCTAGTCGCCGGGCTGCGCCGCGCGCGACACTGTTAATACATATAGAGCCAGCGTGCCCATTCGGGAAGGACCACCATGAACCTGCCGCACAGCGCGCCCCAGACGACGACCGAGGCATCATTCGCCGTTCCGATCCGCGTTTTCATTCTCGACGACCACGAACTGGTGCGCCGGGGCCTGCGTGAGCTCCTCGAGGGCGAGGGCTTCGACGTCGTCGCCGACACCGGTTTGGCGGCGGAAGCCACCGTGCTGATCCCGAAGCTGCGCCCCGACGTGGCCATTCTCGACGCCCGCCTGCCCGACGGCACCGGCATCGAGGTGTGTCGCGACGTACGCTCGGTCAATCCGGCCCTGCAGTGCCTCATTCTCACGAGTTACGACGACGAGCAGGCCTTACGTGGCGCCGTGCTGGCCGGTGCGGCAGGCTACGTACTGAAGGAAATTCGCAGCACCGACCTGCTCGACAAGATCCGTCGCGCGGCCGCCGGTGAGTCGCTGTTCGACCCAGCGGTCAAGGCGGGCATCATCACCGGCCTGGCCGACCCGCTAGACGCCCGTCTCGCGTCGCTCACCGCGCAGGAGCGCAAGGTGCTCGACCTGATCGGCGAGGGACTGACCAACCGTGAAATCGGTCAGACCATGTTCCTGGCCGAGAAAACGGTCAAGAATTACGTGTCGTCGATGCTGGCGAAGCTGGATTTTCAGCGCCGAACCCAGGCTGCCGTGTACGTTGCGAAACGTGGAGACGAACACCAACGGTAATCTCCGGCACCGGCGCAGACCAGCGCAGCCGGGTGCCCTCGCCGGGGGCGCTGCGCACCGAGAATTTGCCGCCGAGCAGCGCCGCTCTTTGTTTGAGGTTGTCCAGGCCGCTGCGCCGGGTGGGTTTACTGAAACCACAACCGTTGTCGGCGATGACGAGCTTGATGCGGTCGTCTTGGGCATCGACCGAAATGTCGATCATGCTCGCCTGCGAATGCCGCGCAGCATTACTGAGGCCCTCCGAGATCACGGCGAGCAGGCTGCTGGCGAGGTCATCGGCGAGCGGCGCATCGATCGGCCCGGACAAACGGATGCGCGGCGCATACGGCAGGCTCGCCGCCCCCTCCTTGATCACGGCCAGAATGCGACTGCTGAGCGTGCCGGTGTCTTGCGCCATGCCGCGCAGCGAATAGATCGTGTCGCGCAGTTCCCGAATGGTGTCATCGAGCTCGTTCGTGACGGCGTTGATGCGGTCGAGCGCTACGGAATCGTTGGTGAACCGCCGCAGGCTCTGCATGCTCAGCCCGGCGGCGAACAGCCGCTGAATGACCAGGTCGTGCAGGTCGCGGGCGATGCGGTCGCGGTCGCCGAGCACGGCCTGCTCTTCGCGCATGCGGTGCACGGAGGCCAGTTCGAGCGCGAGTGACACCTGCGTGCCGAAGACCGCGCTCATCTCCACATCGGTGACGCTGTATCGAGCGGATGCCGGTGCGCGCGACAGCAGAATCACGCCCTGCCCGTCGCCGGCCGGCCCCAGGGCGGCAATGAGGGTGGACCCCAGGTGCGACCACTGGGCGGCCGAGCCGGTCGCGGCATCCGCTATCTGGAGGGGCGCAGTGGCGAGCGTGGCGGAGCGGCCGGTGGCCTGCAGCTCGGCCAGCACACCGGGTTGCAACAGCACGGTCGTGCCGAGCAGTCCCGCCGCAGTCGTGCCATCCGTGCCGGCCGCAGCCGCACAGTACAGGCTGTCGTCGGTGGGAAAACCGATCACGGCCAGTTCGGCACCGGAAGCATCGAGTACTCGCTGAACGACGAGGTCGAGGCCGTTGTCTTCACCGTCGACCGGTCGCAGCAGGTCGCGGCCCATCGCGGCGACCGCTTCGAGCCAGCGAGAGCGAGCACGGGCCTCGTCGTAGAGTCGGGCGTTCTCGATCGTGACGCCGGCGGCCGCGGCGAGCGCCACGGCCAGGGTCTGGTCTTCGTCGGTGAAGTCCCCGCCGCCCTCTTTCTCGGTGAGGTAGAGGTTACCGAAGACCGTGTCGCGCACCCGCACTGGAACCCCGAGGAACGACTTCATTGGCGGATGGTGGGCGGGAAAGCCGAAGGAGTCGGGGTGATCGTGCAGGTCGTGCAGGCGAATGGGGTGCGGTTCTCGAATGAGCAGGCCGAGCACGCCGTGTCCGGTGGGTAGCGCGCCAATCTGGCGCACGGTCTCTTCGTCGAAGCCCACGGTGACGAAGTGGCTGAGCGCCTGGCCATCGCCGATCACGCCGAGCGCGCCGTAGCGGGCCTGCACGAGCTGGCAGGCCGCGGTGACGACGCGTTCGAGCACGGCTTCGAGGCTGAGGTCTTCAGCCACCGAGACGACTGCGTCGAGCAGACCGCGCATGCGATCCTGGGTGAGGGCAAGTTCGGCGGCGGTCTGATCCGTCATCGTCGTCCCCCACCCTCATGCCATCCGGTGGTCTAACTTTGGCATGATTTCGGGTGCATGAGGCTACTTATGGGTGGTTCTGGTAACAATTGTCGGGCAGGAGATGTGCAGCAGCACTTCGTGGCTGACCGAACCCATGAGCAGGCGCTGCAGCGAGCCCCGGCCGCGACTGCCGACGACGAGCAACTGGGCGTGCTGCGCCGCGGCAACGAGTGCGCGGGCCGGCGATTCGTCGGTCTCCAGAACCTGGTGCACCACGAGGTCAGGGTACTGCGTGGTCAGACCGGCGACGGACTCGGCGAGCACAACGCGCTCCTCTTCCATGCGCTCGGTCACGGCGTCGGCCGGAATGCTGCGCAGAACGCGACGATTCGGCAGGTGCACTGCGTAGAGCGCGTACAGTTCCTGGCCGGTGCGGTCGGCCTCGGCGGCGGCGAACGCCACGGCGGTCAGCGAGTCGGCCGAGCCGTCGACGCCGACGTAGACGCCGGTTCTCTCGGTCTCGGGCAGCGAGGGAATCACGGCGACGGGGCAGGTTGCCAGCGCGGCGATCTGCAGGCTCACGCTGCCGAACAGTTCGCCCTCGACCCGGCCCTTCTGGTCGGTTCCGACGACGACCAGGTCGGCGTCCTTCGAGAGTTCGCTCAGCACGCGCGGTGCGCTGCCGGTGCGCAGTTCGGTGTGGGTGGTGACGCCGGGGGCGAGGGCCACGGCGCGGGCGCCGGCTTCGGTGAGCAGCTTCTTCTCGGCGTCGAGGATGGAGTCGTAGTAGCCGTAGCCATCGGCCAGCCAGGTTTCGTACACGGTGTGCATGAGCGTCACCGGGCTCTTGACGTTCTCAGCGCGGGCCATGGCCCACGCGAGGGCGGTCTCGCCGGCGGCCGAATCGTCGATGCCAACCACAATCATCCGGTTCATTGCTCTACCTCGTTCTTGATCACAGGTCGCAGCAGTGGAGTCCCCCGCCACGAGCGCGGAGCTGATGCCCCATCGCCTCACCCCCATCCTGTCAGCAACGGGTTGCAACAAGTAGGGCCGGAAGTCCCGATTAGGTGCCCAATCTGTGGCCGCACAGGGCGGGACTTTCGGCCCTAGCCGACCTCGGCCCGCCGGTCTTAACGTAGTTCTGACGGGCCTTCTGCCCGCCCACATTCTAAGAATCAAGGAGATACCCGTGAAGGCATTGGTTTATGGCGGTCCCGGTCGAAAGAGCTGGACCGACGTTCCCGACCCGAAGCTGCACAGTTCGATGGATGCCATCGTGCGCGTGGACACCACCACGATCTGCGGCACCGACCTGCATATTCTCAAGGGCGATGTGCCCGCCGTCACGGTCGGGCGCATCCTCGGCCACGAGGGCGTCGGCACGATCACCGAGGTCGGCTCAGCGGTGAGCAACCTCAAGGTCGGCGACCGGGTCATCATCTCCTGCATCAAGAGCTGCGGCCACTGCAGCAATTGCAGCAAAGGGCTGTACTCGCACTGCCTCGGCGACGAGGGCGCCTCCGGCATCGGCTGGGTCTTCGGCCACCTCATCGACGGCACCCAAGCCGAGTTCGTGCGCGTTCCTTACGCCGACAACTCCCTGCACAAGCTGCCCGAGGGCGTCAGCGACGACCAGGGCGTCATGCTCAGCGACATTCTGCCGACCGGTTTTGAAATCGGCGTGCAGTACGGCCGGGTCAAGCCCGGCGATGTCGTCGCCGTGATCGGCGCCGGCCCGGTGGGACTGGCCGCCATCGCCACCGCCGGCCTCTACGGCGCCGCGAGCATCATCGCCATCGACCTCGACGAAAACCGCCTCGAACGGGCCCGAGACTTCGGCGCCACCGACACGGTCGTCTCCGGTGCGACGGATTGGAAGGAACAAGTCCTCGCGCTCACCGACGGCGCCGGCGTCGACGTCGCCATCGAGGCCGTCGGCATACCGCAGACCTTCACCATGGCCACCGAGATCGTGCGCCCCGGCGGCAACGTCGCCAACGTCGGCGTGCACGGCAAGCCCGTCGACCTGCACCTGGAGAACCTGTGGATCCAAAACATCAACATCAGCATGGGCCTGGTCAACGCCAACACCACGAAGATGCTGCTGAAGCTCGTTGCGAGCAAGAAGCTGGCGGCCGAGAAACTCGTCACGCACCACTTCAGCTTCGACCAGTTCCTCGAGGCCTACGACACCTTCGGCCGCGCGGCCGAAACCAAGGCCCTCAAGGTCGTCATTTCCCGCTAGTTCCGCGCCCACTGCCTGGAGGTTTCATGCGCGCCCTGATCGTCTACGAATCGATGTACGGCAACACTCGTCTCGTCGCCGAGGCGATCGGGCGCGGCCTGGCCCCGGCCGAGGTGATCCTCGTGCCCACGAATCAGGCCGCGGGCGTTGACCTGTCGCAGGTCGACCTGCTCGTGGTCGGCGGCCCCACCCACGTGCACGGCATGAGCCGACCGAGCACCCGTCAGGGCGCGATCGACGCCGCCATCACGCCCCAGCACACCCTGCACCTCGAAGCGGATGCCGCCGGCTCCGGCGTGCGCGAATGGCTCGCGTCCCTGAACGGGCTGGCCTGCCGCGCTGCGGCGTTCGACACCCGGCAGGAGGGCCCGATCCTGCTGACCGGGCGCGCCGCCAAGAGCATCAGCAAGAACCTGCTCGCCGCCGGTGCCGACGTCATCGCCGACGCGACGAGTTTTCTGGTGAGCAAGAGCATTGCGCTGGTGCCGGGCGAGGTGCGGCGCGCCGAGGCGTGGGGCACCATGTTGCGGGAGCGGTCGGCGCCGGGCCCCCAGCATCCGTTTACGGGCGCAATCACCACCGCGTAAATCACTCGGGATGTGACTTAAGGCCCTACTCGGGGGTGCCGCCGGTGGCTAACGTGAAGAACACTCGTTGGTGACGCTCACACGACATTCCCGCTCGTGGCCCGCCCCGAAGAAGGGATTTTCTCATGACACACACGCTCACACGGAGCCAGACGGTCGTCGCCTGGGACGGGTCGGAACCCGCCAGGGCAGCCCTCGATTGGTCGCTCGCCAGAAGCAACGACGGCGAACTCAACCTGGTGCGCATCCTCGATCGCACCGTGTCATCGGCTGATTACTTCACCGAGGAATCCACCACGGTGCGCGCCCGGGAGGTGCTCAAGGACGACGCCGACCGGGTGAGCGCAAAATTCCCGGATCTCACCGTGCATGCCGATCTGCGCTCCGGCGACCCGATCACCGAACTGCGTGCCCTGAGCGGAGCCGATACCCTCGTCGTGGTCGGAACGCACCGCCGCCGCGGGTCGACCCTGCGCTACGAATGGTCGATGGGCGCCAGGCTGGCCGGTTCGGCCAACGGACCGATCGCGATTATCCCGGAGGGTGACAACAAACCTCACTCGGGCATCGTTGTCGGCGTCGACGGTTCGGCCGCGTCGAATGCCGCCGTGGACTTCGCCGCCGAGGAGGCCGACCGCACCGGTCAAGAACTGTACGCGATCCACGCCTGGCAGGAACCGCTGGTCTGGCGCGACACGACCGAACCCGACGCCTGGTTCCTCCAGACGCTCGAGACCTCCCATCGGCGCATCCTCGACGAATCGCTGCTGGCCGTGGCTCGCCGCTTTCCGTCGCTCGTTATTCGGGCCTCACTGGTGCGGGGAGCCCCGCAATCGGCGCTGCTCGATGCGGCCCGTGGGGCTGCGCTGCTCGTCGTTGGTGATCACGGGCAGAAGGGCATCTCGAAACTGCTGCTCGGGTCGGTGAGCCACTCGATCGTGCTCAACATCCAGTCGCCCATGGTGGTCATCCCCGCGCCGTCCGCGTGAGCGGTCGCCGGGTTCTCCGGCTCGCTGCGCTGGACTTGCGCCGGTGCGCGGGAGTTGTGGCCTGGCCGGTACTCCCGCGCCTCGCGCCGCGCTGGACTTGCGCCAGTGCGCCCCAGTTGCGCCTCGCGCGCAGCGGCGCAGCTCCCGCGTAGGCAGAAACAGGGCTAATAGACCTCGCGAAAGTGCCCGATGAAGGTGATCGTGTTGCCCTCCGCGTCGACGATGGTGGAGAGCTGCACGCCCTTGTTCGCCTGCACGATCTCGCCCGGTTCCAGCCCGCGACCGTGCAGTTCGGCGAGGTGCGCCGGCAGGTCATCGACGGCGAGAAGATGATTGATGGTCATGGGGCCTCCACGGTTCACGCTTGGTGTCGCCACCGTACCCCGACCGGCCGCGAATGGCCCGGGTCGCGCCGGTCGGAGTCGCCGGGCGAGCTCGCGGCACTCGTTGGAGATGGCGGCACCCGTAGGAGTGAGTGCCCGGTTCTCTGAGGAGTGCCACGACGAGCGGATGCCCGGCTCCCGCAGGTGCCACAAGCCCGCCGAGCCCGGTTAGGGTTTTGATATGAGCTCCTTTGCGCTGCCCCGCCGTTCCCTGCGCATTCTGGCGACCGGAGTGGCCCTCGTCGGGCTCGCGGCGACGCTCATCGCCATCCCGGCCCCGCCAGCCACAGCCGCCGCTGCCACCGCCCCGGACGCCTCCGACCCAACACCGATCGACCCCGAGCCCTTCAGCCCCGGCCTCATCATCAGCGACTACAACTTTTTCAACCCGGACGCCCTCACCGAGAGCGGCATCCAGGACTTTCTCGAGGCGCGCTCCTGCCGGCCGAGCGACGGAGTGCCGTGCCTCTGGGAGTACCGCGAGACGACGACCAGCCAGCCGGCCAAGGGCGACGGGCACTGCCTGCCCTATCCCGGCGCTGAGAACGAATCGGCCTCCCGCATCATCGCGAAGATCGCGGCGGCCTGCACGATCAGCCCAGAGGTCTTGCTGGTGCTGCTGCAGAAGGAGCAGTCGCTGCTGACCCGGCCCAGCGCATCCGGTTATCTGCGCGCCACCGGCTACGCCTGCCCGGACACCGCGGACTGCGACGCCCAGTACTTCGGCTTCTTCAACCAGGTCTACAACGCGGCCTGGCAGTTTCGGCAGTACACCCAGGAGCCCGACCGGGCGTTCCAGATCGGCAGCGTCGACGTGGGCTTCAACCCCAACACCGAGTGCGGCGCCTCCACCGTCGCCATCAAAAATCAGGCCACCGCCAATCTGTACAACTACACGCCGTACCAGCCCAACCCGGTCGCCCTCGCGAAGGCCGGCGACGAAAGCGACGGATGCTCGACCTACGGCAACCTCAATTTCTGGCTGTTCTACAACGCCTGGTTCGGAGACTCCACCCTCGAACCGTTCTCAGTACTGTTCGACGACTGCCTCAACTATGTCGGCGGCCAGGGCTGCCGTGTTCCGACGCTGATCCCCACACCGTGAGTCAGTTCGCGCGCGGTCCAAGTCTGCGGCGACTGGCGCGAGTGACCTGCCTCGCAATTGTCCTCGCGTCGATCGTTGCAGCAGCGCCCTCGGCGTCGGCAGCCGACGATTACCCCACCTGGGCCGAGGTTGACGCCGCCCGGTCGAGCGAGGCCGCCACGGCCGCCGAGGTGAAACGGATCGAGTCCGCGATCGATGGCCTGCAGGCGCGCGCAGCCGCTCTCGGCGATACGGCCGTGACCGAGACCGCGCTCGCTGCGGTGGCTCAGGCTGAGCTCGAGAAGGCGACCACCCAGCAAACGGTGCTGACGGCCCAAGCGGATGCGGCATCCGCTCGGGCTGATGCGAGCGGTGAGCGCCTCGGCGTGCTCGGCGCCCAGCTCTACCGTTCCGGCGGCAGCAGCCTCGCCGTGGGCGCCCTCTTCGATGGCGGGAAGGCCAACGACCTGCTCTTTCAGCTCGGCACCATGTCCCGGCTCACGGAGCAGGCGGGCCTGGTCACCGAGCAGGCCGATACCGAGCGCAACGCGGCGGCAGCCCTCACCGCTCAGACCGACATGAAGACACGGGAGCGCGACCGCCTGCACGACGAGGCCCTGTCAGCTCTGGCGGCTACCGAGACGGCGCAGCAGTCAGCGGATGCCGAAGTTGCCCGCAAGCAGGCGTCCAGCGATGTTCTCTATGCCCAGCTGGCCTCCCTCAAGAACACGTCCGCGCAGGTGGAACGGCAGTACCGCACCGGCGTGACCGCGCAGCACGACTACGAAGAGCAACAGCGGCAGGCCGCAGAAAACGCCGGAGCCTGGGATGCGGGCGAGCAACCGACCGTTCCCAGTGTCCCGACCAGCCCGGTCGTTCCGGTCGTTCCGGTCGTTCCCCCGACCGGCGGTACCGTCGACCGCCCCGGCGCCCAGCGCATTGCAGCGGCCCAGGTGGCAGCCAGGGGCTGGGGCGACGCCGAGCTGACCTGCCTGGTCTCCCTGTGGCAGCGCGAGTCCGGCTGGCGAGTGAACGCCTACAACGCCAGCAGCGGCGCGTACGGAATTCCGCAGTCCCTGCCCGGAAGCAAGATGGCTTCGGCCGGCGATGACTGGCAGACCAACCCGGCCACTCAGATCAGCTGGGGCCTCGGCTACATCGCCTCACGCTACGGCACGCCCTGCGGCGCCTGGGCGCACTCCGAGACCAACAACTGGTACTGAGAAGGTCACTCCCGAACGCTGTACACCCACGGTACCTGGCCGATTTCGAGACGGTGCCGCCCGCCATCCCGCTCAGCGAGCGCGTCATCGGCGTAGGCGACGTCCCCCGCCCAGAACAGCGCCGGCCCGCGCTCGCTCGCGCCAAGCCGGGTTTCGTAGTGCGCCAGTCCGCGCTGCCCGGCACTGGCCACGATTTCGGCCACCGTCCCATACCCTTGCAGCCCGTGCAGGGTCACCCAGGTCGGCGCGACCAGGGTCATCACAGCGGTTGCGTGCCGCTGAAGCGCCGCTTCCGGCCGCAGCCAGGCGTAGTCGATGACTTCGTCTTCGGCGAGCGCGATGGAACCGGGCGGTGCCGTCGTGACGTAGAACCAGGTGCGCAGCCGCTTCGGGGCGCTCGACGGCGGAACCCACAGCGCCGTCGCCACGAGAGAGTCTGGCTCGACCTCGAGCCCGGTCTCCTCTCGCACCTCGCGCACGGCCGCCCGACGGGCGGCGAGTTGCTCGACGATCTCGGCCCAAGCCGCCGAGCGGCGGTCGGGAGCCTGCACGGCGGGGCTGGCGCTGCCGGCTGGCGCTGCGGCATCCGCTTGCCGTCGATCGCCCGGGTCGACGCCGCCGCCCGGAAACACCCACGCCCCAGCGAAAGACCCGCGGTGACGGGGGCGTTCGAGCAGCAGCACTTCCGGCCCGGCGGAGCTGTCACGCAACAGAACGACGGTCGCCGCGACCCCCAGGGGAACTGGTTCGGTATCGTGCGTCATCGCCGGTCCTTTGGTGTCAGGTCGTGCAGTGTGATCCACCCTAACGCCCGGTATCGGAACGACCCGGCAAGTAGGCTGAAAGTGAGCCGAAGCGTATCGCCGGTGCCACGAGGGTACCGTCGCTGTTTCGGTGCAAGGAGTAGTGAAGCATCATGAAGGCAGCTCGTTTTCACGGCCCGGCAGACATTCGCATCGAGGACATTCCCGCACCCGAACTTCGACCAGGAGCCGTCGCCATCGACGTCGCCTGGTGCGGAATCTGCGGAACCGACCTGCACGAGTACCTCGAAGGGCCGATCTTCATTCCGGCCGAGGGACACCCCCACCCGCTCTCGCACGAAGAAGAACCGGTCACGCTCGGGCACGAGTTCTCCGGCACCGTCACCGCGCTCGGCGAGGGTGTGACCGACCTCGCCGTCGGCGACAACGTCGTGGTCGAACCCTATTTCGTCTGCAACGAGTGTGCTCCCTGCCTGGCTGGCAATTACCACCTCTGCACGAAGATGGGCTTCATCGGTCTGGCCGGCGGAGGCGGCGGACTCAGCGAGAAGGTCGTCGTCGACCGCCGCTGGGTGCACGCGATCGGCGATATCCCGCTCGACGAAGCCGCGCTCATCGAACCGCTGTCCGTTGCCCACCACGCTTTCGTGCGCAGTGGAGCCAAGGCCGGCGATGTCGCCCTCATCGGCGGGGCCGGCCCGATCGGCCTGCTCGTCGCCGCAGTGCTCAAGGCCGAGGGCCTGACCGTGATCATGTCCGAGCTCAGCGAGGCTCGCAAGGAGAAGGCGCGGGTCACCGGGGTGGCCGACCACGTGCTCGATCCCAGCAAGGAAGACGTCGTCGCCCGGGTGCGCGAACTCACCGGCGGCAACGGAGCTGACGTCTGCTTCGAGTGCACCAGCGTGAACGTTGTGCTGGGCCAGTTGTTCGACGCGGTTCGGCCCGCCGGCGTCATCGTGAACGTGTCGATCTGGGGCAAGCCGGCCAGCGTCGACATGCAGAAACTCGTTCTCAAGGAGATCGACCTGCGCGGAACGATCGCGTATGTGCGCGATCACCCGGCCACGATCAAGCTCGTGCAGGACGGCCGGGTCAAGCTGGCTCCCTTCATCACCGGGCGCATCGCCCTCGATGACCTGATCACACAGGGCTTCGACACGCTGATCAACCACAACGAGACCGCGGTCAAGATCATCGTGCACCCGTAACCCGGGTTAACCGGCGGCGCCTCCAGTCGGGGACGCCGCCGATCGCGGCAGTAGGCTGCCTTCTATGCCCGCCATCCTGCGCACGAGCCCGCTCACCCGCAGTCTGCTCGCGCCGAACGCCGGGCCGATGACGCTCGACGGCACCAACAGTTATCTCATCGGAGCACCCGACTCGAGCGGCATCGTCGTGGTCGACCCGGGGCCGCTTGACGAGGGCCACCTCGCGGTCCTCGCCGCGGCCGGCCGGGTGGAACTCGTGCTGATCACGCACCGGCACGCCGACCACACCGCGGCGAGCGTTCGTTTCGCCGAGCTCACCGGAGCCCCGGTGCGGGCGTTCGATGCGGCCTTCTGCGTGAATGGTGACCCACTCAGCAACGGGGAGCTGCTCGCGGTCGCCGGCACCAGCATCCGCGTTCTCGCCACCCCCGGCCACACCGACGACTCGGTCTGCCTATACCTGCCGGGCGACGGCGAAGCCGGCTCTATACTCACCGGCGACACCATTCTCGGCCGCGGTACGTCCATCATCGACGACAGCCTCGCCGACTACCTGGCCTCGCTCGAGACCCTGCGCGCGCTCGGGTCGGCCACCGTTCTGCCCGCGCACGGCCCCGTATTGCCCGACCTCGCGGCCATCTGCACGGTCTACCTGGCGCACCGCCACGAGCGTCTCGATCAGGTGCGGGCCGCGCTTGGCGAGCTCGGTTCCACAGCGACGGTGGCACAGGTCACCGATCTCGTTTACGTCCAAACGGATGCCGCGGTGCGGTTCGCAGCCGAGGCCTCCGTCACAGCGCAGCTGGCCTACCTGCGCGCCGAGCGCTGACTGAGCTCGCGAGCCTACTGGTCGGGCTTTTTGTCGTCAGTAGTCCGAGCCGCACGTGCCCGGGCCTCGAGGGTCCGGGCCGTCAGGGCGCGCGCCCGCGCAGCGGCAGTGTCCGCTGCAGCGCTAAATCGGGCATTTCTGCCCCCTGAGCTGGCTGCGCGGGCAACCTTGTTGCTCTGTTTGGGGTTTTGGGCCATGGTGCATTCTCCAATCACGTGAAAACGGAAGATGACTCCTGGTTGAACCCTATCCGCCCGACGTCGACGGCGCCTATGTGACGTTCGTCGGTGCCTCGCTCATCCCCTCCACGTCATAACTCCTGCAATCTGACTCGTTGGTTTTCAGTTCTCCCGTCATTACGCGGATCTTCTCATCCGAGTTCAGAAATTGCAGGAGTTATGCGGGAAGCCTCAGACGTCCCCCGTAATCTTCCGCTACGACGCGCCACCCAGGGCCGCCTTGCATCTGAAACAGACCGAACGGTATGGTTAATGTAGCGCTGCAACTCGGCGTTCACCCCTATTCGCCGTCGCGATGCGCTAGCTTATGGGGAGATCGGGGGCGGCGATCGATACCCGGCGCAGCCCAGACCATGCTCAAAGGGGAACTTCATGCGCCATCGCTCACTACTCACGACCATCGCCGCCGCCGCTCTGCTGTCGTTGACGCTCGCGGGCTGCAGCGCCGAGAAGGCCGCCGAGAAGCTCGACCCGGCCGAAGGCCCTCTGCAGAAGTACATGTCGGGAATCTACGAAGGCTTCGACGAAGACTCGGCGATCGCGGGGCAGAACGAGCAGGAAGAACTCGTAGCTGCCTGCATGTCCGACGAGGGCTTCGACTACTCTCCCGTCGACGCCTCGCAGTACAGCGGCATGATGACCGACACCGACGAATACGGAACCGAGAAATGGGTGGCCGAAAACGGCTACGGCATGAGCCAGTCCCCGGAGCAGATCGCTGAGCAGGAGGCGCAGAGCGCGGAATTCGTCGACCCGAACCAGGACTACCTGGCGTCGCTGTCCGAGAGCGAGCAAACCGCCTACAACGAAGCACTCTACGGTCCACAGCCCAGTGAAGAGGAGCTGGCCGACGGTTCCTACGTCGACAGCTACGAAATGGCGGGCTGCTACGGCTCCGCCAGTCAGGAAGTCAACGGCGACCAGCCATCGCAGGAAGAACACGCGGCGGTCTACGACGCGATGAGCCTCATGTATGAAGACCTGCAGGCGTCCCCCGCGATCGTGAAGCTCGACGCCGCATGGGCGGCCTGCATGGCCGATGCCGGGTATGCGACCTTCGCGAAGAAGGCGGACGCCCAGGAGTCGATCATGAATGAGCAAAACGCGCTCTACGAAGACCAGACGGGCGCTGCCCCCGATGAGACGATCCTCGCCGACCTCCGTGACAAGGAACTCGCGCTGGCCATGGCCGACTTCACCTGCGCCGAAGATGTCGACTACACCGAAGCAACAACCAAGGTGCAGTTCGAGTTGGAAGAGCAGTTCATCACCGATCACAAGTCCGAGCTCGACGCGCTCATCGCGGACTACGAGCAAGGCAAGTAGGTGTCGCGCCTGTTCGGACGACGAGCAGCTACAGAGCAAGACGCGACCGAGGTGATCGACGCGATCGACCCCAGCACCTCGCCGGCCCGGTCGCGCAGCCAGGGCTGGCGACGCCTGTTCGCCGGTAACCGGGTGATCTGGGTCATGGCCACGGTGGCCATCGTGGCGCTCGTTGCCGGCCTCGGGCTCGGGCAGCTGATCGTCTCACCCGGGCAGGCCGCAGCCGATGCCGATGCTCCCACCGGCGGTCTCATCACCGTGCCCATCGAAAACCGCACACTGGCCAACGACGTCACCATGCGCGGCGACGCGACCTACGCCGATTCGGTGGAGGTCAGCATTGAGACCGGCGAACTCGCCGGCGCGCCCATTGTCACCGGGCAGGTCCCCGAGGTCGCCGCCATATTCGATACCGCGTCGATCGCGCTCGAGGTCACCGGGCGCCCAGTGATCGTCTTGCCCGGCGACCTGCCGGTCTATCGCACCCTGCGGGTCGGCGTTTCCGGCCCCGATGTTCTGCAGTTCAAGCAGGGTTTGAACGCGGCCGGAATCGATGCCGGCGCGCTCGACTCCGACGTGTTCGACGCGAAGACGGCGAGCGCGGTCACTGCCCTCTACGCCAAGGTCGGCTACCCGGCACCCACCGGCGGCACCGACGTCGCGAGCGCGGTGAGCAGCGCCGAAGCCGGGGTCACGAGCGCGCAGGCATCCGTTGACAGTGCCAACGGCGCGCTGACCATCGTGCAGGGCACGAGCGCGAACGTTGACGTGGTCGAACAGGGCAACCTGGTGCGCAGCGCTCAGCGCGCCCTCGCCGACCTGCAGGCCGCGGGCACTCCGACCCAGATAGCGGATGCCGAGGACGCCGTCACCCTGGCCCTCGCACGGCAGGCCCAAGCCCTCGCTCCCCGCGACGCGAGCGCCGAGAAGGCCGCCGTCACCGCGGCCAAGGCCGAGTTGACCCGCGCCGGCGAAACCCTGAGCGACGCCCGTGACGGCGCGCTCGCCTACCTGCCGGCCGGCGAAGTGCTCTACCTGCCCGGCCTGCCCCGCCGCGTCGACGAGATCAGCGTGAAACGCGGATCGAGCATCACCGGACCGGTCATGCGCGTCTCCGGCGCGACCCTGGTCATCTCCGGCTCGGCCACGGCGAGCGACGCCGCACTGCTCGAAGTCGGCGCCCCGGCCATGCTTGCCATGCCCGACGGCGACCAGCCCGCCACGATCAGCTCGATCCTGCCGGCCGAACCGGCCAGCGGCGAGACGGCTAGCGGCCGGTTCACCGTGCTGTTCGCACCCGACGCGCTCACCGACGAACAGATCCAAGCCGTGCAGGGCAGCAACGTGCGCGTGCGCATCCCGGTCAGCTCGACCGAGGGCGAAGTGCTCGCTGTTCCACTCGCCGCGCTGACCGCCGGGCCTGGCGGCGAATCCCGGGTCGAGTTCGACCCCGGCGACAACGCCGAGACCGTGCTGGTCGAGGTGACGACCGGGCTCGCCGCCGAAGGGTTCGTCGAGATCACCGCCGTCGATGGCTCACTCACGGCCGGCGACCTCGTCGTGGTGGGCCGGTGATGGGCCGGTGCTGACAGCCCCGGTCGTCGAACTGGTCAACGTCACGCGGTCGTTCCCCGGTCCGCCCGAGGTGCAGGCGCTCAAATCGGTCAACCTGCGGGTGGAGCGCGGCGACTACCTGTCGATCGTCGGCCCCAGCGGCTCGGGTAAGTCGACCATGCTCAACCTGCTCGGCCTGCTCGACCGGCCGAGCGTGGGCGAATACCACCTCGACGGCCGGGACACGAGCCTGCTCGACGAGAAGCAGCGCGCCATCGTGCGCGGCGGCACCATCGGCTTCGTCTTTCAGGCCTTTCACCTGCTGCCGCACCGCACCGTGCTCGACAACGTGCTGCTCGCCACCCTGTACAGCGGCGTGCCGCGCGCCGAACGCGAGGACCGCGCCCGTGCCGCCCTTGACCGGGTGAAGCTCAACCACCGCCTCGACTTTCTGCCCGGCACCCTCTCCGGCGGTGAACGCCAGCGCGTGGCGGTGGCCCGCGCCGTCGTCGCCTCGCCCGAGCTGCTGCTCGCCGACGAACCCACCGGAAATCTCGACGAGACCACCGGCGGCGAGGTCATGGATCTCTTCGAGGAACTGCACGCCGACGGCCTCACCCTCATCGTCATCACCCACGACCAGGCGGTGAGCGATCGGGCCGGGCGGCGCGTGCGCATCACCGACGGTCGCCTGAGCGAGTTGTCGTGATGTTTTCCTTCAAGCGGATGCTGCGCCGCCGTTCCCGCGTCGCCGCCGTTCCCGAGACTGTCTCGGGGGTGGAGCTGGCGGCATCCGCTGACCTGGCCAGCATCGATCCAGTCATTCGCCGTGCCGACCGGTTCTCGGTTCAGGACCTGCTGGTGGAGGCGAGCTACGGCGTCGGGGCACGTCCCAGCCGACTCATCATGACAACCCTCGGAACCGTGCTCGGCATCGCCTCGCTCGTCGTCACGATCGGGTTCGCGCAAACCGCCGCCGGGCAGATTTCCAGCCAGTTCGACGCCGTTTCGGCGACCCAGGTCATGATCGAACCGGCCACGACCCGCAACTCGAGCGGCGCCGAGCAGGCCACCAGTCGGCTGCCGTGGGATGCCCCGGAGCGGCTCGATCGCCTGGCTGGGGTGGAACGCGCGGGTCTGGTGGCCGATATCGACGTGGCCGGCCAGCTCATCACGTCTGTTCCGGTGAACGATCCCTCGGCCGCGCAGACTCTGAGTCCCGCCGTCATCGCCACCTCGCCGGGCCTGCTCGCGGCAGTGCGCGGCAACATCGTCACCGGGCGCTACTTCGATGCCGGCCATGACGAGCGTGCCGATCGGGTGGTCGTGCTCGGCGCGCGGGCCGCCGAGACGCTTGGCATAAACCGGGTCGACTCGCAGCCGTCGATCTTCATCGGCGACGTTCCGTACACCGTCATCGGTATCATCGACGGCGTCGAACGCCGCGCCAACCTGCTCGACGCTGTGATTCTGCCGATGGGCACCGCCCGCGCCGACTTCGCCCTGACCGCTCCGGCCGAACTGCACGTGCAGATCGCTGTCGGCGCCGGCACACTCGTAGCGCGGCAGGCACCGATCGCGCTCGACCCGAATGCTCCCGAGAACTTCACGGTGCAGGCGCCAGCTACCGCCTCGTCACTGCAAGACAACATTCAGTCCGACATCAACGTGGTCTTTCTCACGCTCGGCGTTCTCGCCCTGCTCGCTGGCGGTCTCGGCATCGCCAACGTCACCCTGCTCTCGGTGATGGAACGGGTCGGCGAGATCGGCCTGCGGCGGGCCTTGGGTGCCACCAAGCGAGACATCGCCCGGCAGTTCATCGTGGAGTCGGCGGTGATCGGGCTGCTCGGCGGCCTGATCGGCTCGGCTCTCGGGGTGTTCGCGGTGGTCGTCGTGTCGCTGCTGCAGGGTTGGACGCCCATCCTCGATCCCGTCGTCGCCATCGGCGCGGCCCTGCTCGGAACCGTCGTCGGCCTGGCCGCCGGCGCCTACCCGGCGGTGCGCGCCTCCAACATCGAGCCGATCACGGCCCTGCGCGGCGGCACCTGAGGGGCTCTCCGGCCGCCGCGCGTTGAACCGTTTTCTCACCGAGCCGGGCTACGGTTACGGCGTCCACCACGACCGCAACGGCAGTTCGCCGACACCGCCACGTTCGTCGGGCCTGGTCATCAGCACCTGGTGCAGTTGGATCCCATTGCTCTCGAACCCGAGCCTCGAGCCCGCCATGTACAGCCCCCACACCTTTGCGGTGGGCAGCCCGACCTCCTCGACCGCCTCGTCCCAATGCTCGACCAGGTTGGCGCACCAATCGCGCAGCGTCAGCGCGTAGTGCTGACGCAGGTTCTCCTCGTGCAGCACCTCCAGACCCACATCCTGCGCCTCGCTGATGATCCGGCCCGAGCCGGTGAGCTCTCCGTCGGGAAAGACATAGCGTTCGATGAAGCCGCGGGTCGCCGGCTCGGTGCGGTTTTCCGGACGGGTGATGCAGTGATTGAGCAACAAGCCTCCGGGGCGCAGCCTGGCCTGCAGAAAGCCGAAGTACGACGGATAGTTGCGCACACCGATGTGCTCGAGCAGCCCGATGGATGACACGGCGTCAAAGCCGGTTTCGGTGATGTCGCGGTAGTCACCGAATCGAACCTCCGCCAGATCGCTCAGGCCCTCGTCGGCGATGGCCCGCTGCGCCCACTCAGCCTGCTCTCTCGACAACGTCACACCGGTGGAGCGGATGCCGCGGCGTGCGGCGTAGCGCACCATGCCGCCCCAGCCGCAGCCGACATCGAGCAAGCGGTCGCTGGGGTTCAACCGCAACTTCTCGAACACGAGCCGGTACTTGTTCTCCTGTGCTTGGTCGAGGGGGGCGTCGCTGTCTGGGTAGCAGGCGCAGGTGTACGTCATCGATGGCCCGAGCACCCACTCGTAAAACCGGTTCGACACGTCGTAGTGGTGGTGGATCGCTTCGGCGTCACGTGTCTTGCTGTGCCGCAGCCCGCTGGCGACGCGGCGCCATCGAGCCTGCGCTTCTTCCGGCGGCGGACTGATCGGGCGCAACTGCCTCACACCGATAGAGCGGATGATGTCCACCATCATCCGCGCGGGTGGCCGGGTGAACTCGAGGCTGATGGCGAGCGCCTTGAGCAGCTCATAGGGGTCACCGGGGTGCACACCGTGGATGTCGAGGTCGCCGGCGATATAGGCGCGGGCCAGTCCGAGGTCGCCGCGGCCGGTAGCGAGGTAGGTCGTGCCGCGCGGGGCCAGAAGGTCCAGCCCGAACGGCGCATCCGGCGGTCCCGCCGTGCTCCCGTCGTAAGCGGTGAAGCTCACCGGGAGGCGACCGCCGGCCAGAATCTCCAGAACCTGCGCGAGGGTGAACTTGCCGGCCGGGGCATCCGTCGTCTGTGTCGCCTGATCCTTGAACGTGGTCATTGTCGTTGCACCGCCTTCGCATAGAGGTCGAGGAGACGGGAATCGGGGTCGTACCGCTCCTTCGCGGCCCGATAGGCATCTCCGCCGTAGAGTTCGTCGAACTCCTCCCGTGAGTAATAGGAGTCAGAGTAGAGCGATTTGTGCCCGTGAAGGTCGCCGATCTTTCGTTCGATCAGCCCGTTCGTCTCCCCCTCGGCGCGCCCAACCGGCACCGTCGACCAGAACCCGACGTTCACGTAACTCTGTCGCGGTCGAATCGGGTAGAGCGGCCAGCGGTCGTCGGCTCTCAAGCGCAGCGGGCACAGCCAAATCGGAGCGATCGGTACGGTCTCGAGGAACCAATCCAGAAATTCCGTGCACCGCTCCAGGAGCAGCTCAACGTCTTGCACGACTCGCTCGCGGGGCGGCTTGCCGTGCAATTTCTCAAGTCGATCGCCAAGGTGGAATCGCTGTTCGATCCGCATCAGCGTGGCGTAGAAGCTGCTGCGGCGGTAGCGCGCGGGCCAGAACCGGCGAAGCAGCGGATGCTGCGCGCCAAACGCCTCAGAGCACCAGAACCAGTCCGTGTCCCAGCGCCACAGGTAGTCGTAGATCGTGAGGCGATCATGGGTCTTGTGCCGGATGGAGCGGTAGTAGATCTGTTGGCCGGTGTAGTCGCTGACCGGGCCGGGCGCGCCAGTCTGTCTACCCACGCAGAGGTAGCTTTCGTCGGCGCTGAACACCACGCCGTCGAGATAGTCAACGGCGACGCCGTCGAGGCTGCCGGTGGCCATGATGCCGTCTATAGCGGCGACCAGATCGACGAGCGAGTGGAACCGCACGTGCGCGAGAGCGACGAAGGGTTTGACGGGTTCGAGTTCGATGCGCAGGCGCACCGCGTAGCCCAGAGTTCCGTAGGAGTTGGGGAATGCGCGGTACAGCACGATGTTCTCGCTCGATGATACGGTGAGCACTTCTCCGGCGCCGGTGAGGACGTCCAGTTCGAGCACCGACTCGTGGGGCAGGCCGTTGCGGAACGAGGTGGACTCAATGCCGAGGCCGGTGACCGCGCCGCCGAGGGTGATGGTTTTCAACTGTGGCACGACGAGCGGCGCCAGTCCGAAGCGCAGCGTCTCGGCGACCAGGTCTTCGTAGGTGCACATGCCGGCCACGTCGGCCGTTCGCGCCGCCACATCGACCGCGATGACGGCCGTCAACCCCGACGTGTCGAGGCCTGAAGCACGGGTCTTCGTTCGGGTTCGGAACAGATTCGAGGTGCGCTTGGCCAGTCGAATCGGAGCCGTGACCGGGACGGCCAGGTAGCTCTCCAGAAGGCGCTGCACGCCGGCGGCGTGAGCGCTTCGGGCGTCAACCACAGCAGCGGGCACGCCCTCACGTTAGTCCCGGTCGGAGCCATCGCACCAGTGCTCTTTGTCACCGCCATCGTGCGCGCGTTCTGGCAGACTCAGGCCATGACCACGACGATCGGCTGAGCGTGCGGGCGCCGCGGCGTCAGCTCTGAAAGTCCTCCGGGTCGACGTGCTCCAGAAAATCCTTGAATTCGTCGAGCGACTGCTCCCGGACAGGCGCCTCCTCCACGTTGCGTCCAGATTCAACCATCGCGGCGGGAATGCCCTCGGCCTGCAAGACGTCCTCGGCGACGAAGATCGGTGCTCCGGCGCGCAGAGCGAGTGCGACGGAATCCGAGGGCCGGGCATCGAGCACGAATGAGCCGGTCGCAATGCGAAGAGTGATCTCGGCGTAGAAGATTCCCTGGTCGATGCGGGTGACGTCGACTCGCTCGAAGTGGGCGCCGACGGTGTCGATCAGCGTCTTCATCAGATCGTGTGACAACGGTCGTGGCGGCTCCTCACCGCTGAGGGCGATCAGCGTCGAAGTCGCCTCCGCTTCCCCGACCACAATCGCCAGCACGGTTCCAACGGCCTGCGGCTCTCCGACCGGTTTCAGGAGGATGATGTGCTGGCCCTCGCTGTCGATCGCAACCCCGAGAACGCGTACCTCTACCATGGCGACCCTCTCGAATCATCGTGCCTGACACCGCCATCGTACGTCCGCTCTCCGGTCATCGACCGTCGAATCCGCCCGGCTATTCCGTTGATATCGACAAAACGCTATACTTTGCCCATGTCGATATCCGCTGCATCCATTCTGATGCAGGCCCGACGACGGGCCGGTCTTACGCAAGCTCAGTTGGGTGCAAGCGCCGGAGTCACGCAGAGCGTAATCAGTGCATACGAGGCCGGCAAGCGAGAACCCGCCCTGGCCACCCTCCAACGTCTCGTACGGGCCAGCGGGTTCCAGCTCGATCTGGCACTCACCCCCTTTGCACCCACGTCGCCGCACCAGCGATTGCTCGCCAGCCACCGCGATGAACTGGTGGCCCGACTCGAAGAGCTTGGAGCCAGCAACGTTCGCATGTTCGGTAGCGTCGCCCGCGGCGATGACACTGCCTCCAGCGACGTCGACCTGCTCGTCGACCTCGACGCAGGCGTCGGGCTGTTCGGCCTGGCCCGGCTCCAAAGCGAGTCCGAGCGCATCTTGGGCGTGCCGGTCGACATCGTCCCGGCGGATAGCCTCAAGCCCCGCATGGCGCAGAGAGTGCTTACCGAGTCGAGACCCTTGTGAGTCGTTCCGATCGAGAACGCGTCGATGACATCCGCGCGGCCTGCCTGGCAATCGCGGACTATCTGAGCCGCGCGGATGCCGCCGAGGACCTGATCTTCGATGCCATTCGCATGCGGCTGATCGAGATCGGGGAGGCGACGAAGGATCTGACCTTTCAAACCCGGGAGCTTGAACCCAGCATCCCCTGGAGCGAGATCGCCCGACTGCGAGATCACCTAGCGCACCGCTACTTCGACACCACGCACTCGATCCTGAGCAACACCGCCAGAAATGACATTCCCGCCCTGCTCGAAGCCACGGAACGCCTCGTAGCTCGGCTGGCATCCTGAGCTATTCGACCGAAGTGCGAGATGTCAGCAGCCTATGTTCTGGCGGGCATTTTCGAAAAATCGCGCAGCAGCACAGGAACCTGTCGCCACACAGTCGGGGTGGCAGCCGGTGATGACGAGGAGCCCAAACTCGGATCTAACTAAATTTGGGTTCCTCGTCAGTTTCTGAATCTACTTTCCGGACTTCTTTTTCGTTTGCGCAAGGGCACTGGCAGCGACAGTTTTGGCTGCAGCGCTGTACCGTGCGTCCTTCATGACTGTGCTTGCCACTCTTGCGACCTTGATGCTTGTCTGTTTGGCGTTTTGGGCCACGGCAGACCTCCAATCGATTGCGTTCGGGATGTGAGTCTTGCGATTGGACCCGAGCCGTCCAAGTACAAGAGTCACACGAAGCACTTAGCGCTTCTTGGGCTGAATACGAATGGTCCGCGTGATGCGAATCCGAACGATGCGTTTTGCCATCATTCTTCCTTTCTGGCCCTGCCAACCCCCTGCAATCGCTGGTCTTGTCAGTACTAGTTTTGACAAGACCAAATACTTTCTCGTAAGCTGAATGGGTTCATGAGGAACAATCCCGCTTGCGGGGGCTCTGCGAGCGCAGTCTTTCTGCGCTCGACAGGGCTATTTTTTGTGCTCTGACCGAATAGTCAGAATTCTTAAGTGGCGTCTAGAAGTCCCAGTCGTCGTCTTCGGTCACGACAGCCTTGCCGATGACATACGACGAACCCGAACCCGAGAAGAAGTCGTGGTTCTCGTCGCCGTTCGGTGAGAGCGCCGAGAGAATCGCCGGGTTCACGTCGCAGACGTCCTTCGGGAAGATCGCCTCGTAGCCGAGGTTCATCAGCGCCTTGTTGGCGTTGTAGTGCAGAAACATCTTCACGTCTTCGGTCAGGCCGACCTCGTCGTACAGGTCCTGCGTGTACTGCACCTCGTTCTCGTACAGCTCGAACACGAGGTTGAAGGCGTAGTCCTTGATCTCGTCGCGACGCTCCTGCGTCTCTTTTTCAAGGCCCTTCTGGAACTTGTAGCCGATGTAGTAGCCGTGCACCGCTTCGTCACGAATGATCAAGCGGATGAGGTCGGCCGTGTTGGTGAGGCGGGCCCGGCTGGAGAAATACATGGGCAGGTAAAAGCCCGAGTAGAACAGGAAGGACTCGAGCAGAACCGAGGCCACCTTGCGCTTCAGCGGGTCGTCGCCCTGGTAGTAGTCCATCACGATCGAGGCCTTGCGCTGCAGGTTCTCGTTCTCGGTCGACCAGCGGAACGCCTCGTCGATGTCCTTGGTGTTGCTCAGGGTCGAGAAGATCGACGAGTAGCTTTTGGCATGCACGGATTCCATGAACGCGATGTTCGTGTACACGGCTTCCTCGTGCGGCGTGATCGCATCGGGGATGAGCGAGACGGCGCCGACGGTGCCCTGGATCGTGTCGAGCAGGGTCAGCCCGGTGAACACGCGCAGGGTGAGCTGCTGCTCCACCGGGGTGAGCTGGTTCCACGACTGGATGTCGTTGCTCAGCGGGATCTTCTCGGGCAGCCAGAAGTTGTTGGTGAGGCGGTTCCACACCTCGACATCTTTCTCATCTTCGATCTTGTTCCAGTTGATCGCATCAACATGCGACACCAACTTGACCTTGGGGCTACTCATGATTCGTCCTTCATAGACATTCCGGTGTTCAGAAAAGTTACAGCGCGCACGAGACGCAACCCTCAACCTCAGTGCCCTCAAGGGCCATCTGACGCAGACGGATGTAGTAGATGGTCTTGATGCCCTTTTTCCACGCGTAGATCTGGGCGCGGTTGATGTCGCGGGTGGTGGCGGTGTCCTTGAAGAACAGCGTCAGCGAGAGGCCCTGGTCCACGTGCTGCGTCGCCGCCGCGTACACGTCGATGACCTTCTCGTAGCCGATCTCGTAGGCGTCCTGGTAGTAGTCCAGGTTGTCGTTCGTCATGAACGGCGCCGGGTAGTACACGCGGCCCAGCTTGCCTTCCTTGCGGATCTCGATCTTCGCTGCGATCGGGTGGATCGACGCGGTGGAGTTGTTGATGTACGAGATCGACCCGGTGGGCGGCACGGCCTGCAGGTTCTGGTTGTAGATACCGTGCTTCACAACGGATGCCTTGAGCTCGGCCCAATCCGCCTGCGTGGGAATCGACACCCCGGCCTGGCTGAACAGCTCGGCGCCGCGGGCGGTGGTCGGCTCCCAGACCTGGTCGGTGTACTTGTCGAAGAACGAACCGGAGGCGTAGGTGGAGTTCTCGAAGCCCTCGAAGGTGCCACCGCGCTCGATGGCGATGGCGTTGGAGGCCGTCAACGCGTGGAACAACACCGTGTAGAAGTAGATGTTGGTGAAGTCGATGCTCTCTTCGCTGCCATAGTAGATGCGCTCGCGGGCCAGGTAGCCGTGCAGGTTCATCTGGCCAAGGCCGATGGCGTGCGAACGGTCGTTACCGTCTTCGATGGAGCGAACCGAGCTGATGTGGCTCTGCTCGGACACCGCGTTCAGGCCACGGATGGCCGCGTTCACGGTGCGACCGAGGTTGCCGGAGTCCATCGCCAGGGCGATGTTCATCGAGCCGAGGTTGCAGGAGATGTCCTTGCCGATCTCGTTGTACGAGAGGTCCTCGTTGTACGTGGTCGGGGTGTTCACCTGCAGAATCTCGGAGCAGAGGTTCGACATGTTGATACGACCCTCGATCGGGTTCGCCTTGTTGACGGTGTCCTCGAACATGATGTACGGGTAGCCCGACTCGAACTGGATCTCCGCGAGGGTCTGGAAGAACTCGCGCGCCTTCATCTTGGACTTCTTGATGCGGGGGTTGTCGACCATCTCGTGATATTTCTCGGTCACGGAGATGTCGGCGAAGGGCACGCCATAGACCTTTTCCACGTCGTACGGCGAGAAGAGGTACATCCACTCGTCGTTCTTGGCGAGCTCGAAGGTGATGTCGGGAATGACGACGCCGAGCGAGAGGGTCTTGATGCGAATCTTCTCATCAGCGTTCTCCCGCTTGGTGTCGAGAAAACGCATGATGTCGGGGTGGTGCGCCTGCAGGTACACCGCGCCCGCGCCCTGGCGGGCGCCGAGCTGGTTGGCGTAGCTGAAGGAGTCTTCGAGCAGCTTCATCACGGGAATGATGCCGCTGGACTGGTTCTCGATCTGCTTGATCGGCGCGCCGGCCTCACGAATGTTGCTCAGCAGCAGCGCCACGCCGCCGCCACGCTTGGAGAGCTGCAACGAGGAGTTGATGCCGCGGGAGATCGACTCCATGTTGTCTTCGATGCGCAGCAGGAAGCACGAGACGAGCTCGCCGCGCTGAGCCTTGCCAGAGTTCAAAAAGGTGGGGGTCGCGGGCTGGAAGCGTCCGGCGATGATCTCTTCGACCAGGGCGACGGCGAGCTTCTCATCACCGGAGGCGAGACCCAGCGCGGTCATGACGACGCGGTCTTCGAAACGCTCGAGGTAACGCTTGCCATCGAAGGTCTTCAGCGTGTACGAGGTGTAGTACTTGAAGGCACCGAGGAAGCTCTGAAAACGGAACTTCTTGGAGTACGCGAGGTCGTTCAGGCTCGTGATGAACTCGAACGAGTACTGGTCGAGTACGGCCTGCTCGTAGTATTCCTTCTCGACCAGGTAGTCGAGGCGCTCGCGCAGCGAGTGAAAGAACACCGTGTTCTGGTTGACGTGCTGCAGGAAGAACTCACGGGCCGCCTCGCGGTCCTTGTCGAACTGGATCTCCCCGTTCGGGCCGTACAGGTTGAGCATCGCGTTGAGCGAGTGGTAGTCCATGCCCGAGGGTGCATCGATGGGCGTGATCTTCACGGCTGTTGTTTCCAAAATTCTTCCAATCCGTCGTGAACGATGCGCACATCATCCGGTGTTCCAAATACTTCGAAGCGATAGAGGTGGGGCACCTTGCACTTGGCGGCGATGATGTCGCCAGCCAGGCAGTATGCCGTACCGAAATTCATGTTGCCGGCGCCGATGACGCCGCGAATCAACGACCGATTGGTCTCGTTGTTCAAAAACTTGATGACCTGCTTGGGCACCGCCCCGCCCACACTGCCGCCACCATAGGTGGGCACGCAGAGCACGAACGGCTCCTGGGCAACGAGCGGCTCCTCACGCGCATGAAGCGGGATTCGCGCTGCCGTTCGACCGAGTTTCTCGACAAACCGGGCAGTGTTGCCCGAGGTGCTCGAGAAGTACACGATGTCAGTCATCTAGTGTGGCGATTCTGATCGGGCGGCGCGTTGAGACGGGGGTGTGCTGGTGGTGGCTACGCGAGGCGAGCGGCAAGTGCGTTGATCTTGTCTGGACGAAAGCCCGACCAGTGCTCTTCGTCGGTGATCACGACGGGCGCCTGCAGGTAGCCCAATGCCTTGACAGCTTCGAGGGCGTTTTCGTCGACCGAGAGGTCGAGCACCTCATACTCGAGACCCTTGTTGTCGAGGGCCCGGTAGGTGGCCGTGCACTGCACACAGGAGGGCTTCGTGTAAACGGTGATTGCCATGGTTATGGCCTTTCTTCTTGGCTGGTGAAGTCTAAAACTGTTCGACATACTTCGCAAGTATGTTCGATGAAACTCTTCGATTTCCGGCGAGTATTCGTCAGAAATCGTCGTTCAAAGTGAGCAAGTGTACTGTCGGGCTGTAGTGCCTGACTAGAGTTTCAATACTACATCTAGTGATCGCTACGCTCAATAGCCACTACATGCAGTAATTACATTTGTGTAGTTATCCACCGACATTCCACACGTTGCCCACAGTCCCCCGGCGCAAAACCGCCGAGATTCCGCGGAACTGCACCGAGTTATCCACAGTCACCGCCCGGAACATTATTTTGCCTGTGGAATCTCGGGCGGCGTGTCGTATCGGCCGGCCCCAGGCACACGAAAGCCCCGACGTCCAAAGACAGTCGGGGCTCTATCGTGAGTCGAATTCGGTCAGTGACTGCCGGAACGACGCTTGTTGTAGACGTCGAAAGCCACGGCGCCCAACAGCACGAGCCCCTTGATGAGCTGTTGGAACTCTGTTCCCACACCGAGAATCGACATACCGTTGTTCAGGATTCCAATGATCAGGCCACCGATGATGGCACCGGTCACCGTGCCGATACCGCCCGTAACTGCCGCGCCACCGATGAATACGGCCGCAATTGCATCAAGTTCGAAGCCATCACCGGCCTTGGGATTGGCGAGGTTCAGCTGTGCGGTGAAGACCAGGCCGGCGAGGGCCGCGATAACGCCCATGTTAACGAAGAGCAAGAACGTGACCCGCTTGGTCTTTACACCCGAGAGGGCCGCCGCGAGCCTGTTCCCGCCAAGCGCGTACACATGTCGCCCGAAGACGCTTCGAGACATCACTGCGGAATATCCCACAGTGAGAATGCCGAGCACGACGAGCACGATCGGAGTGCCACGGTAGCTGGCGAGCAGGAACGTTATCAATAGGATCAGTCCAGCGGTGAACACGAGCTTGACCAGGAACCACGCTAGCGGTTCATCTTCCACGTCGTACTTCCTGCGCGCCATGCGAGATCTCACGCCCTGAGCCACCAGCAGGACGGTTGCGAGTAATCCCAGCCCCACTGTCAGCGGTTCAAGCAGACTCGTTCCGCCCCCGAGGTCCGGCAGGAACCCACTGCCAAGCGCACGGAACTCGTCGGGGAACGGCGAGATTTGCTGGTTTTGCAGAGCAATCTGAGTGAGACCACGGAATGTGAGCATGCCGGCCAAGGTGACGATGAAGGCCGGTATGCCAAAGTAGGCGATCCAGAACCCCTGCCACATTCCCACGAGCGCACCCAGGATCAGGCAGAGAATGATGGCCCCCCACCACGGAATATGCCATTGGGTGATCATGACCCCCGACATCGCGCCAACGAAGGCCACAACCGAGCCCACCGACAAATCGATATGGCCCGCGATGATCACCATGACCATACCGACCGCGAGGATAAGGATGTAGCTGTTCTGCACGATCAGGTTCGACACGTTGATCGGCTTCAGCGTAATTCCTGAAGTCGCCACTTGGAAGAAAATGATGATGGCAATCAGAGCGATGAACAGGCCAATCTGGCGGAGTTGTCCGGCGAGATAGTCGAGTGAGGATCTGAAGACAGTCATCAGCTTTCCTTGTCCCTTTCCTGGGTCATTCGTTGCATGAGATATTCGGCTGTGGCCTGGCTGCGTGGCACATCCGCGGTGATACGCCCCTCCGCCAGAGTGTAAATACGATCGCAGATACCGAGTAGCTCCGGCAGCTCGGAAGAAATGACGATGACCCCCTTCCCCTCATCGGCGAGCCGATTGATGATTCCATAGATTTCGTACTTGGCACCCACATCGATACCACGGGTGGGCTCGTCCAGGATGAGCACGTCGGGGTCTGAGAACATCCACTTCGAGAGCACGACCTTTTGCTGATTCCCGCCAGAGAGCTTGCCGGTAATTGCTTCCACGCTCGGTGCCTTGATGTTCATGCTTTTGAGAAAGCCTTCCGCGACGGTGGACTCGCGGTTCGCATCGACCCAACCGCTCCGTGCCAGCTTCTGCAGCGCGGCCAGCGAGATATTGCGCTGGATATTTTCGATCAGGTTGAGACCGAAGTGTTTGCGGTCCTCAGTGGCATAGGCAAGGCCGTGGCCGATGGCCGCCGAGACCGTGTTGGTCTTGATCAGCACCCCATTCTTGAACACTCGCCCCGAGATTTTGGCCCCGTAACTGTGGCCGAAGACGCTCATCGCCAGCTCGGTGCGCCCGGCCCCCATGAGGCCAGCGATGCCTACAATCTCGCCCGCTTTCACGTGGATATTGGCGTCCTTGACGACCATACGATCATGGTGCAGTGGATGGTAGACAGTCCAGTCCTCTACGCGCAGGATCTCTTCGCCGATGTGCGGCGTGTGGTCCGGATACCGACTCCCCAGGTCTCGGCCAACCATCCCCTTGATGATGCGCTCCTCCGAAATCTCATCCTTGTGCATGTCGAGGGTCTCAATGGTCTTGCCATCTCGGATGATCGTGACCTTGTCGGCGATTGCCTTAATCTCATTCAGCTTGTGGCTGATCATGATCGAGGTGATCCCTTGGCCTTTCAGGTGCTTGATCAGATCAAGCAGGTGCGCTGAGTCCTCGTCATTGAGAGCGGCGGTCGGCTCATCCAGGATGAGCAGCTTCACCTCCTTGGAGAGCGCCTTCGCGATCTCCACGAGTTGCTGCTTGCCGACGCCGATGTCGGTTACTTTCGTGATGGGGTTGTCTTTCAGCCCCACTCTGGCGAGGAGTTTGGCCGCCTCGCGGTTGGTCTTATTCCAGTCGATCCAGCCATTCGTCTGCTGCTCGTTGCCGAGGTAGATGTTCTCGGCGATCGACAGGTAGGGACTCAGCGCGAGCTCCTGGTGGATGATAACGATGCCCGTGGCCTCGGACTCGTTGATGGTCTTGAACTCGACGGTCTCGTTCTCGAAAACGATCTCGCCGTCGTAACTGCCGTGCGCGTAAACGCCACTCAGCACCTTCATCAAGGTGGACTTTCCCGCACCGTTCTCACCACAAATAGCATGAATCTGGCCGCGTTCGACCGCGAGGGAGACATCCTGGAGCGCCTTGACACCTGGGAAGGTCTTCGTGATGCCGCGCATCTCGAGAATGTTGGTTGTCACCGTTGCTCCTTCTTTCATGCCTGAGGGGTAGTCGTGGCGGCGGTTCCCCACCGCCACGACCTGTTGGGGAGGGGGGACTTACTTCAGGTCGGCTTCGGTGTAGTACCCGCTATCGACGAGAACCTCCTTGTAGTTGTCGATGGTGACCACGGTGGGCTGGAACAGGAAGGTCGGGACGTCCTTGACCTTGTTGTTATAACTCTTCGTGTCGTTGACCTCCGGGGTCTTGCCGTTCAGGATGTCATCGGCCATCTTCACGGCTTCCTTGCCCAGTTGGCGAGTGTCCTTGTAGATCGTTGAATACTGCTGGCCCGAGATGATCGACTTGACCGACGCAGCTTCAGCGTCCTGGCCGGTGATGACCGGCAGGGCGTCCGCGGAGTAACCCGAGCTAGTCAGCGCCGAGATGATGCCGATGGAGAGGCCGTCATACGGGGACAGCACACCGTCAACCTTGCTGCCGTCCGAGTATGTGCTGGCGATGAGGTTCTGCATCCGTTTCTGTGCTGTCGAGGGGTCCCAACGCAACGTGGCGACCTGCGTGAAACCAGTCTGGCCACTCTTGACGTTGAGAACGCCCTTGTCGATGTAAGGCTGCAGGGTCTCCATCGCGCCGTTGAAGAAGAACGTCGCGTTGTTGTCGTCGGGGCTTCCGGCGAACAGCTCAACATTGAACGGGCCGGCCTCGCTGGTGTCCTTACCGGAAGCATCGAGGATGCCCAGGCCGGTGAGCAGGCTGGATGCCTGGTCGACACCAACCTTGAAGTTGTCGAACGTGGTGTAGTAGTCGACGTTTTTGTTGCCGTTAATCAGGCGGTCGTATGCGATGACCTTGACGCCCGACTTGCCGGCCTGGTCAAGCTGGTCGCTCAGCGCTGTTCCGTCGATTGAGGCGATAATGAGGATCTTCGCGCCCTTAGTGAGCATGTTGCTGATCTGCTGCACTTGCGTGGGGATCTTGTCATCCGCGTACTCAAGGTCGACCTTGTAACCGAGCGCCTCCAGGTCGGCTTTGACGGCGTCGCCGTCTTTGATCCACCGCTCGGAGGTCTTGGTTGGCATGGCCACCCCGACGAGCGCACCCTTGTTGGCTCCCGCAGCGTCAGTCGTGGTGGTCGAACCACCACGGGTTCCCGAGCAGGCCGCGAGCGTGAGTACGAGTCCAATGGCAGCAATGCCGATAAGGACCTTTCGTGTCTTCACTGTGTTTCCCTTCGAATTTCTATATTTTCGACGATGATGTCAAGGCGGTGATTGAGATAGTGCTGGTAATGTTGGTCCCGCTACAGGCCTTGCGCCAGTCGGTAGTAGGCCTGGTTCCAACGCACCTCACGCGTGAAATCCCGCTGGGTGGTGGTCTTATCGATCACAAGAAGCTCGGTTCGAGCTATCTCGGCGAAATCGTGGAAAACCTCGATGCCGACGGCGGTCGACATCACGGTGTGGTGGGCGGCGCCGGCGGTGAGCCAGGCAGCGGCCGAGGTGGCGAAGTCGGGTTCGGGGCGCCAGACGGCGCGTCCCACCGGCAGGTTCGGCAGCGCGGCTGTCGGCTCGACAACCTCGACCACATTCGCCACCAGGCGGAATCGATCGCGCATGTCGCTCATCGCCACAACCACGGCGGGGCCGGGGTCGGTGTTGAAGACCAGGCGCACGGGGTCTTCGCGGCCGCCGATACCGAGCGGATGGATCTCGAGCGTCGGCCGTTCGCTGGTGAGCGAGGGGCTCACCTCGAGCATGTGAGCACCGAGAATCAACTCGGCGCCGGGGGTGAGGTCGTAGGTGTAGTCCTCCATCAGGCTCGCGCCGCCCGGAAGGCCGGAACCCATCACATTGGCAACACGCACCAAAACGGATGTCTTCCAGTCGCCCTCTGCGCCGAAGCCGTAGCCCTGGGCCATCAGGCGCTGAACGGCAAGGCCGGGCAGTTGGCGCAGGGCGCCTAAGTCTTCGAAGCTCGTGGTGAACGCGGCGAAGTCGCCGGCCTCGAGGAAGCTCTTCAGCCCCAGCTCGATCGCGGCGCCGTAGCGCAGCGACTCGTGCCGTTCGCCCCCCTTGCGCAGTTCGGGAACCACGTCGTACAGGTCGTCATATTCGGCGACCAAGACGTCGATGGCGGCATCCGTTGCGGAGTGCACGGCCTCGGCCAACTCGTTCACAGGCCAGGTGTTGACCTGCACGCCGAAGCGCAGTTCGGCCTCGGTTTTGTCGCCCTCGGTCACGGCCACGTAGCGCATGTTGTCTCCGAAGCGGGCGAGCTTCATGCTGCGGCTGGCTGCCCAGCCAGCCGCGGCGCGGGTCCAAGAGCCGATGCTGCCGGACACGGCCGGGTTGGACACGTGGCCGACCACGGTCTTGCGGGTCACGCCGAGACGAGTCTGGATGTAGCCGAACTCACGGTCGCCGTGCGCGGCCTGGTTGAGGTTCATGAAATCAAAATCGATCTCGGCCCAGGGCAACTCGACATTCGCCTGCGTGTGCAGGTGCAGCAGGGGCTTGGTGAGCGCGTCGAGGCCGGCGATCCACATCTTGGCCGGGGAAAACGTATGCATCCAGGCGATCAGGCCGATAACGCGGTCGTCGGCATTGGCATCAAGGGCTGCACGGCGGATGGACTCGGAGTCTTTTAGCACCGGCTTCCAGACCACATTGACCGGGACGGCGGTCGATGAGTGGAGCGCCCGAGCGATTTGCTGGGATTGCTCGGCCACCTGGCGCAGGGTCTCTTCGCCGTACAGGTTCTGGCTTCCGGTGAGGAACCAAACCTCGTATTGGTCGAGGGTCGTGGTGAGAGATGCCATTACTTCAGTGCTCCCTACGGAGCTTGTCCGTAGACGTTCTGGTATCGGGCAAATAGGGAATCGATGGAATCCTGCGAAATGGGAACGAGGTCGCCGCCCGCTCGGGCGAGCTGCACCGTGCGGGCCACGTCTTCCACCATCACGGCGGCCTTCACTGCGTCCCGGGCGTCCTTACCAATCGTGAACGGCCCGTGGTTAGCCATCAACACGGCCCGCGAACGGTGGCCGGCGAGGGTCTCGACGATGCCGCGGCCGATCGAATCATCACCGATAATCGCGAACGGTCCCACCGGAATCGGGCCACCGAATTCATCGGCCATGGCCGTGATCACACACGGGATGGCTTCGTTACGGGCGGCCCAGGCCGTGGCGTAAGTGGAATGCGTGTGCACGACGCCCCCAACGTCAGGCATGTTCCGATAGACGTATGCGTGCGCCGCGGTGTCACTCGACGGCGAACGGTCGGCGCCGGGCGTGCCCGGGATGACATTTCCCTGGAGGTCGCAGAGAATCATGTTCTCGGGAGCCAGGTCGGCATAGTCGACTCCGCTGGGCTTGATCACGAAGAGCTCCGCGCCCGGCACACGGCCGGAAACGTTGCCACCGGTCCAGACCACGAGTCCATTGCGGAACAGCTCGGCGTGCAGGCGGGTGATCTCGGCGCGAACGCGGGCGATCGCTACTTCGATCTGGGGTCCGTAGGTACTCATACCGACACCAGCGCTTCCCGTGCGGTGACCGCAGCCCGACGTTTGAGGGCCTTGAGGCGGTGCATAACGTCGTTTTCGCCGCGACCAAAATAATCGTGCAGCCGCGTGTATTCCGCGAATAGCTCGTCATACGCCGCCGAAGACGCCTCGTTGGGCACATAGACGTTTTTGTTGAGCTTGCCCATCTTCTCGCCGGCCGCGCGCACGTCGGGGTAAGCGCCGGCAGCAACGGCGGCGTGAATAGCCGCGCCAAGCGCGGGGCCCTGATCGCTCGCGATAGTGCTGATGGGCATGCGGAGAATATCGCTGTAAATCTGCATTAGGAACGCGTTTTTCAACAGGCCGCCGGCCACGATGAACTCGGTCACCGGCACGTGGCTGTCGTTGAATGTTTCCACGATGGCGCGGGTGCCAAAGGCCGTTGCTTCCAGCAGTGCACGGTAAATCTCTTCGGGCCGGGTAGTGAGGGTCATGCCGATGACTAGCCCGGAGAGTTCGTGGTCGACGAGTACTGAGCGGTTACCGCTGTGCCAGTCGAGCGCCACGAGCCCGTGCCCGCCAACGGGCTGGTCTTTGATGAGCTCGGTGAGGTACTCATGCACGCTGCGGCCGAGCGCGCGGGCCTCTTCCACGTATGCCGCCGGTACCTGGTTATTGACGTACCATGCGAAAATGTCGCCAACGCCGGATTGGCCGGCCTCGTAGCCGTAAAGCCCGGAGATGATGCCGCCGTCGACGACGCCGCACATCCCCGGCACCTCGGCGAGACGGTCGGAGTTCATCACTTGGCAGGTGCTGGTACCCATGATGGCCACCATTTGGCCGGGATTCACAGCCTGCGCGGCCGGGGCTGTCACGTGGGCGTCCACGTTGCCGACTGCCACGTGAATGCCTTCGGGGAGCCCCGTCCAGGCTGCGGCCTCGGCCGACAGCGAGCCAGCGGATGCGCCGAGCTGACCGATCTCGTGCGCCACTTTGTCGAGGGCAAAGCGTGAAAAGGCCGGATTGAGCGTGCCGAGGAAGGCCTCGCTCGGGTACTCGCCGTCCTGCAGGATGCCTTTGTATCCAGCAGTGCAGGCATTGCGCAGGTAACGCCCGGTCAGCTGCCAGACGATCCAGTCGGCGGCCTCGACCCAGTGGTCCATACGGTTGTAGAGCTCGGGGTCTTCCTCGAGAAGCTGGAGTCCCTTGGCGAATTCCCATTCGCTCGAGATCAGCCCGCCGTAACGCGGCAGCCAGCTCTCACCGCGCGAGGTCGCGAGGTCATTGATGCGATCGGCCTGGCCCTGTGCCGCGTGGTGGCGCCAGAGTTTCACATACGCGTGCGGGCGGCCCGCGTATTCGGCGAGCTCGTTGAGTGGCGTACCGTCGGCGAGTACGGGAACCATCGTGCATGCAGTGAAGTCGGTCCCGATTCCGATGACGCGAGATAAGTCGATGCCAGCGCTTGCGACGGCGGCCGGAACCGCACTCTGCAACACAGCCACGTAGTCCGCGGGTACTTGAAGTGCCCACTCGGGCGGAAGCGCCTCACCAGTCGCGGCGAGGGTCGTGTCCATGACCGCGTGGGGATAATCCAGGACGGCGGAGCCAAGCTCGACACCATCGGAGACGCGTACGACCACGGCCCGGCCGGAGAGAGTTCCGAAGTCGACGCCGATGACGTAAGACTCGGCGTCAGCCACCGCCGCAGCGCTTGCTGCAGGGTCGACCGATTCTCCGGCAGATGGGCGGGGCGCGGTGGTCACGAAATTGACTCCTTTGTCGGTTCTGGTGCGAACGCAAGGCGACGTCCCGTCGCGATGGATTACCACAGGTCATCATCGATATGTGAACGGTCACATTGATGAGTTCACTTTGGCCCAGACTCGATTCGCCTGTCAATACCCTTTTATCTCGTTTGGATAACGACGCCGAAACGAGGCTGGTTAGCGCAGGGAAGTCCGACTGGCCGCTACCACGCGGGCGGGGCCGTAGACGACCGCACCACGAGCTCGGGGATGAGCGGGCTCGACGAAGCTTCGTTCGCGCCACCGGTGATGTTGGCCAGGAGCAGGGCGATGCAGCGACGTCCGAGCTCGGCGAAGTCCTGGCGCACGGTGGTCAGTGGCGGCCAGAAGTGTGCAGCCTCAGGAATGTCGTCGAATCCAACGATGCTGACGTCGCGCGGAATATCGAGCCCGGCGTCGCGGATGGCGTGCATGAGCCCGAGCGCCATCTGGTCGTTGGACGAGAAAATTGCAGTGAAATCGCGCACCCGGAGCAGCTCGCGCCCGGCATGGTATCCGAAGCCGGCGGTCCAGTCGCCCAGGATTGGCGCGGTAGTTGGGACGTCATTCGCCCCCATTTCCTCGAGGAATCCGCGCATGCGCGCCTCAGCCTCGATCCAGTCCTGCGGTCCAGCGAGGTGATAGATGTTGCGGTGTCCGAGGTCGATGAGATGTCGAGTGGCGAGGCGGGCGCCAGCTATCTGGTCAACAGAGAGGGCGTGCTTGTCTGCAACACCGGTGGACTGCAGCGTCACATACGGCACGGCGATGGACAGCTTTTCGATGGCTTCAATGACCCGTACCTGGGGTGCGATGACGACGATGCCCTCCACCGACTGGTCCATCAGGTGGTCAACGGCAGCCTGGATCGACGAGGGTTCCCCTCGAGAGATATTGGCTGTGTTCACGAAATATCCAGCTTCCCTGGCAGCATCCTGGATCGCCGCAATACTGCTCGCCGGACCGTATTCCGCGCTCATTGCCGACAGCACGCCGATCGTGCGGGACTGCCCCTTGACCAGAGCCCGTGCGGCGCTGTTCGGTCGGTATTGCAGGTCGTCGATGACCTGCTGAACGCGCAGTTTGGTCGATTCCCGGATGCTGGGGTGGGCGTTGAGTACGCGCGACACAGTCTGGTGCGAGACCCCGGCTAGGCGTGCCACGTCGCGAATGCTCGGGGCGCGTCCCGTGGGCGGGTTCTCGGACACCATCACCCCCGTTGGAATGTGCACGGTCACAATTGCGACCCACCCTATTATGCCCCGGCGCACGACAGATGTGACAGTCACATGCTGGCCAGCTGGCGGCCGACGTCTCTATCCGGAAGGTGGCTCGATCCGCCAGCTACTCCACTTTGTGCGCTCCATCCGCTGCCCGAACCACGAACATGACCGGGGCGACGTAGCCCCACGCGGTGAACGCGGCGCCGACCGCGGCTTCGATGACGGGGCGCAGTCCGCTGGGAATGAGCGCGATCGCGGCCCCGCCAAACCCGCCGCCGGTCATTCGGGCGCCGATCGCACCGGCCGCGCGCGCGGTCTCCACGGCGAGGTCGAGTTCGGGAACCGAGATTTCAAAGTCGTCCCGCATCGACAAGTGCGAGGCATCCAGCAACGCACCGATCGCGGTCGGCCCCTGCTCACGGAGCGTCTGCACTGTTTCCAGAACGCGCTGATTCTCGGTCACGATGTGACGCACCCGGCGAAAGGTCTCGTCATCGAGCAACTCGGCCGCCCTGGCGAGGTCACTGACCCCCAAATCACGAAGGGCCGGCACGCCCATCAGTCGCGCGCCCAGCTCGCAGGATGCTCGGCGTGAGGCATAGCCGCCGGTTGAGTGGGCGTGGCTCACCTGGCTGTCGATGATCAGCAGGTCGAGACCGGCCGGGTCACAACCCAACGGAATGACCTCGGCGTGCAGACTCCGACAGTCCAAAAACACGACGGCGTCGACGCGGCCGAGCAGCGACGCAGACTGGTCCATGATGCCCGTGGGTGCGCCAACTACCTGGTTTTCGGCGAGCTGCCCGGCCAGTGCGAGGGTGCGCAGCTCGAGACCGAGCTGCCAGAGGTCATTCAGGGCAACCGCCACGGCACACTCGATCGCGGCGGACGATGACAGGCCGGCACCGACCGGTACGTCGGAGACGATGTACGCGTCGAAGCCGGTCACCGCGCCGAGATCGGCGCCGAATTGCCCGAGCGCCCAGGCGATGCCGAGCGGGTACGCCGACCAGTCGGCCAGATTCTCCGGGATGAGGTCGTCTAGTCCAAGCTCGACGGTCCGTTCAGCGAAGGAACTTGCGACTCGCATCAGCCGGTCGTCGCGCGGAGCGAGAGCAACAATCGTGCGCCGGTCGATCGCAAGAGGCAGCACGAATCCCTCGTTGTAGTCGGTGTGCTCGCCGATCAGGTTGACCCGACCGGGGGCCGACCAGAGTCCATCAGGCGCACGCCCGAACCGGGCTGCAAATCCTGCTCTCGCACTGCTGCACAGGTTAGTCATGGTGGGGCTTCTCCGGGGTCGCTGTGCGGGCGGGCGGAGTAGCGGCAGCGGATGCCGCGGCATCCGCTGCGTCGGCCCGCTCGATCGCCTCGCGAATCGTGGTCGCGGCCTGTTCGGGGGTGACGTCGCCGATCCAGGCCCCCATCGCGGCTTCCGACCCGGCGAGGTACTTGAGCTTGTCCTCGGCTCGACGCGGGCTCGTCACCTGCAGCATCAGTCGAATCTCCGAGCGTCGGACGTGCACGGGTGCCTGGTGCCAGGCCCCGATGTACGGGGTCGGCGTCGAGTAGATGGCGTCGATTCCACGCAGGAGGCGCCGGTAGAGCACCGCCAGTTCGTCGCGCTCTGCGAGGGTGGTGGCGGCGAAGTCAGGCACGTGCCGGTTCGGGAGCATATGCACTTCGATCGGCCAACGAGCCGCGAAGGGAACAAAAGCAGTCCAATACGCCCCCTGCAGAACGACACGGTCACCGGCCTGCTCAAGAGTCAGGATATCCGCGAACAACGTCGGCCCATAGACGTCGAGCGACTCGATCAGCTGCCGCGTGCGCGGGGTCACGTAGGGATATGCATAGATCTGGCCGTGCGGATGCCGTAGCGTCACGCCGATCGCCTCGCCGCGATTCTCGAACGGAAAGACCTGCTCGATGCCGGGCAGGCTCGACAGTGCATACGTGCGCTCAGCCCACGCCTCAATCACCGTGCGAGCACGAGTGGCCGAGAGGCTCGCGAACGATCCCTCGTTTTCCGGGCTGAAGCAGACGACCTCACAGCGTCCAACGGACGTGCGGGTGCGCCCCAGACCGATCGTGGCGAGATCCGCGAGACCGGCCGGGGCGTCGGCATCCGTTAGTAGCGGGCCGAAAGACGGGGTCTTGTTCTCGAAGACTGCCACGTCATAGTTGCTCGGCACCTCGGACGGATTGTCCGGGGTTGACGGTGCCAGCGGATCAAGGTGCGCCGGCGGCAGGAACACCCGGTTTTGCCGGGCGGCAGCGATCGACACCCATTCCGCGCTCAGTGGGTCCTGCCGCATGCTGGCAGTGGCGGGGCGCTGATCAAGTTCGCGCACATCGGCGGCCCGATCCGGCGACAGCGTGGTGTCAGGATCGTCGAAGTAGAAGAGGTCTCGACCGTCGGCCAGGGTGTGCTGCTGTCGAGCGATGCCGGCGTCGGCGATGAAGTCTGCGTGTCTCATAGCAGTTTCTACAGTATCTGATTTTACTTTCCGAAACCAGAGACTTTCGAATTGAAAGAAATGACGAAGTAAGTAAAGATGGAGGCATGGCTTCCCTCGACCCCTTGCAGAGCCCGACGACCGCACTGTCGACGTCACCCGACCGCGACGGGCTACCGGGGCCCGTCAGGCGCGAGCAGATCCACAGGCTCATCGACGAACGCGGTTTCGTGCAGGTTCGCGAATTGCGGGAGACCTTTGGCGTGTCCGGTGTCACGGCCAGAGCGGATCTCGATGCGCTCGAAACTGCAGGAGCGGTCCAACGCGTACACGGCGGGGCAGTGCTCGCCCGAGGCTCTTCCGGGCAGCCAATGATCGAGTCCTCCTTCGAACAGGCGCTCGCTTCGTCCGTCATACCCAAACAACAAATTGGCTCGCTCGCGGCCGGCCTCGTCTCAACCGGGCAGAGCGTCATCCTCGACGTTGGCTCGACCACCCTCGCGATCGCCCGTGCCCTCGTGGCCCGCCAAGAATTGACCGACGTAGTGATTATCACGAACGGGCTGAGCATCGCACTCGAGCTGGAGCCAGCCATCCCCCGCTTCACCGTGATCGTGACCGGCGGTTCCTTGCGCCCGCGTCAGCACTCGCTCGTGGAACCACTCGCCTCCTCCGTGCTCAGCCAGGTACACGCCGACCTAGCCTTCATCGGCTGCAACGGTGTAGATGCCGAGCACGGCGTCACGAACATCAACCTGCCCGAGGCGGGCACCAAGAAGCTCATGCTCGCGGCGACGACCCGCTCCATCATCGTGGCCGACGCGTCCAAGCTCGGCCAGGTACACCTCGGCCAGGTCGGGCCACTTCGTTCCTTTGACACCCTGATCACGGATACCGCGGCGGACAGCGCTGCGCTCGCGCCTTTTCGTGAGGCCGGCCTCGCCGTGTTGCAACCGCAACACACACTTTCCTGACGTGGTTGCGCCCAGCGGGGAGTTTTCTCACGGGGCCGGCTTCTGCTGACGCCCGCCCTTTAAGTAGCCCCTGAAACCTGACTGCCAGGCCGTTGGATTGTTGCGACCGGGCAAGGACACCGATCCGGCGCGGTCCGCAAACAGGTCACACTGGAGTCATGCCAATTCTGAACAAGGACATGACCCTGTGCATCTCGCTGTCGGCCCGGCCGAGCAACCTGGGCACCCGGTTTCACAACTACCTCTATGAGGAGCTGGGCCTGAACTTCATCTACAAGGCCTTCGCTCCGACCAACCTGGCCGATGCCATCGCTGGTGTGCGCGGCCTGGGCATCCGCGGCTGTGCGGTGTCGATGCCCTACAAGGAACAGGTTATTGCGCTGATCGACGACATGGATGCCTCAGCGTTGGCCATCGACTCGGTCAACACGATCGTGAACGACGGCGGCCGCCTGACCGCCTACAACACGGACTATTCCGCGGTGCAGCGGCTGTTGGCGGAGCATGAGGTGCCGAGCACCCTGTCGGTGATCGTGCGCGGTAGCGGCGGCATGGCGAAGGCCGTCGCGGCAGCCTTGCACGATGCCGGCTCCGACCGGGGAACGATTGTGGCGCGCAACGAGGTCACCGGCCGCGCCCTGGCCGCACTGTACAACTATGAGTGGGCACCCGAGGTGGGCACGCTGACCGCCGACCTGATCGTCAATGTCACACCGGTAGGTATGGCCGGCGGCGAGGCATCCGCTGACAGCTCATTTTCGGCGAAAGCAATTGCAGCGGCACGGGTGGTCTTCGACGTCGTGGCGTCGCCGTCCGAGACTCCGCTCATTCTGGCGGCGCGAGCGCTCGGCACGCCGGTCATCACCGGCGCAGAGGTCGTGGCCCTGCAGGCCGAGGAACAGTTCTACCTGTACACCGGTATCCGTCCCACCCCCGACCAGGTGCGCCGCGCCTCCGCCTTCTCCCGCCTCCCCTGACCCTCGTGGACGGGGCCCGGGCCCGGACCACGGGCCCAGTTTATAAACTGGGCCTACGGACGGGGCCCGGGCCCCGTCCCAAGAGCAGGCAGGGTCAGGCGCGGGGCAGGGCGGCCTCGAGGTCGGCTATGAGGTCGGCGACGTCCTCGATGCCGACGGAGAGGCGCACGATGTTGTCGGGCACCTCCAGCTCGGTGCCGCGCACCGAGGCGTGCGTCATTTCCGAGGGATAGTTCACGAGCGACTCGACGCCGCCGAGCGATTCGGCCAGCTGGAACAGGTGCATCGACTCGGCGAACAGGCGCGCGGCGGCCGCGCCACCGACGAATGCGACGGAGATCATGCCGCCGAAGCCGGACATCTGCTTCTTGGCGAGGTCGTGGCCGGGGTGGCCGGGCAGTCCCGGGTAATAGACGGCAGCGATCGCGGGGTGGCCGTCGAGGTATTCGGCGATGGCCTGGGCGTTCTTACAGTGCCGTTCCATGCGCACCGAGAGCGTCTTGATGCCGCGCACGGTGAGCCAGGAGTCGAGCGGTGCTGAGACGGGGCCGGCCGCGAACTGCAGAAACTGGGCTTTCGCGTAGAGCTCGTCGTCGTTGATGATGAGGGCGCCGCCGAGCACGTCGGAGTGACCGCCGAGATATTTCGTGGTCGAGTGCACCACCACGTCAGCGCCGAATTCAAGCGGATGCTGCAGCGCCGGTGACGCAAAGGTGTTATCGACGATCGCGACCACGCCGTGCCGGTGCGCGATCTCGGCGAGCGCCGCAATGTCGCTGATCTTCATGAGCGGGTTGCTCGGCGTCTCCACCCAGAGGATCTTCGTTTCGGGGCGGATGGCCGCCTCGACCGCCGCGAGGTCGCTCATCTCGACCGTGGTGTTGAGCACCCCCCAGGCACCGTGCACCTTGCTGATGAGGCGGTGGGTTCCGCCGTAAACGTCATTGCCGAGCACGACGTGGTCGCCAGGTGCCAGGATGGCGCGCAGGATGGTGTCTTCGGCGGCGAGTCCGCTGGCAAAGGACAGTCCGTGCTTGCCGCCTTCCAGCGCTGCGAGGAGCGATTCGAGCACGGTGCGCGTGGGGTTGCCGCCGCGGCTGTACTCGTAGCCGCCGCGCAGGTTGCCGATGCCGTCCTGCACGTAGGTGGAGGTCTGGTAGATCGGCGGAATGACGGCGCCGGTGGTCGGGTCGAATTCCTGACCGGCGTGGATGGCGATCGTGTCGAAGTTCATGATTGCTCCCTCTGTAGAAATTAGACGCTCAGATAGCTGAGCAGGTCGTGCCGGGTGATGACGCCGAGCGGCTTGCCGCCGTCGGTGACGAGCAGCGCATCGTGCTCGGCGAAGGCAGCGCGCGCGGCGGCGACCGGCTCGTTGACGCCGATCAGCGGCAGCGCGTCGCCGACAATGGAGCCAACCCGATCTGTGAGTTTCGCGTCGCCGGAGAAGACCAGGCCCATCAGGGCGCGTTCGTCGACCGCTCCAAGTACCTCGCCCATCACGACGGGCGGCTTGGCGCTCAGGACGAGCAGCTGCGACACACCCTGGCTGGTCATGGTTTCGATCGCATCGTGCACGGTGTCGCTCGGGTGCACATAGACCAGGTCCGGCAGGCTCCCGGTCTTCGATTCGAGCAAATTGGCGACGGTGTGACCGGCGGGGGCGTTGCTGAAACCGTAGCTGCGCATCCACCCGTCGTTGAAGATTTTGCCGAGGTAGCCGCGACCGCCGTCGGGCAGCAGCACCACGATCGTGTCGCCTTGGCCGAGCTTCTCGGCGGCGCGTAGGGCGGCCACGACGGCCATGCCGCTGGAGCCGCCGACGAGGATTCCCTCTTCGAGGGCGAGCCTGCGGGTCATGGCGAAGGAGTCGGCGTCGGAGACGGCGATCACCTCATGCACGACCGTGGGGTCGTAGGCGCCCGGCCAGAAGTCTTCACCGACACCCTCGACCAGGTAGGGGCGGCCGGTGCCGCCGGAGTAGACCGAGCCCTCAGGGTCGGCGCCGATGATGCGTACGGCGTCATTCGACACCTCACGCAGGTAGCGACCGGTTCCGGTGATGGTGCCGCCGGTGCCGACGCCGGCGACGAAGTGGGTGACCGTGCCGTCGGTGTCACGCCAGATCTCAGGGCCGGTCGTCTCGTAGTGACTGAGCGGGCCGTTCGGGTTGAAGTACTGATTGGGCTTGAACGCGCCCGGAATATCCCGGGCCAGCCGGTCGGAAACGCTGTAGTACGACTCGGGGTCTTCAGGGGCAACGGATGTCGGCGTCACAACGATCTCGGCGCCGTACGCCGTGAGCACGTTGCGTTTGTCCTCGCCGACCTTGTCGGGCAGCACGAACACGCACTTGTAGCCGCGCTGCTGGGCGACCAGGGCCAGGCCCACTCCGGTGTTGCCCGAGGTGGGTTCGACGATCGTGCCGCCGGGTTTCAGAAGGCCCTCGCGCTCGGCGGCGTCGATGATGCGCACGGCGATGCGGTCCTTTGCTGAGCCGCCCGGGTTCAGGTATTCGAGCTTCACGAGCACCGTCGCGGTGAGTCCGTCGGTGACCTTGTGGAGTTTAACCAACGGGGTGTCACCGATGAGGTCAAGGACGGTGTCTGCGATTTTCATGGGGAATTCCTTTGGTCAAGCAGCAGGGTCGAGCCGCGCGCGTTCAAACAGGCGCGGCATCGGGGTTGCACACCGAACGGCGGCCGAACGGGTTCGTGGAGGGTCGGCTAGCGACATCAACAACACGGCGAATGAACGGACACCCACCCAGTCTATCGGGCGCCGAGAGCCGCCGACCAGCCTGAGAAAGAACTGTGAGAGCGGCATCGGGGGAAGCCACAGGGGCGACTGTTACGTTCGAATGGAAGTAGATCCAACAGAGAGGCCCTCGTGACCCCCCAGCCCGGTTCCCCCGTCAACCAAGCGTCGCTCAAGCAGGAACGCGCCGCAAAGCGCACGAAAAAGCTGGAGGAGTATCACCGCCAGCAAAAGCGCGGCAAGCGTAACCGTCTGATTGGCATCGTCGGCGGCGCGGTGGCCGTGGTCGCGATCATCGCACTCATCGTCACTGCCTTCGTGCTCACCCCGAAGGCCGCCAACTATGCGGGCGGCGGCGCGGGGGACGCGTCGACGATCGACGGCGTCGAGACGTTCAGCAACACGGCCAGCCACGTCGAGACCGCCGTCACCTACGAGCAGACGCCGCCGGCCGGCGGCGAGCACAACCGGGCCTGGCTCAACTGCGGTGTCTACGACCAGGCCGTTCCCAACGAGAACGCCGTGCACTCGCTCGAGCACGGCGCCATTTGGGTCACCTACGACCCGTCGATCTCCGATGCCGAGCTCGCCACGCTGAAGGCCGAACTGCCCTCGACCTACGTCGTGCTCTCTCCCTTCGAAGGAATTCCGGCACCGATCGTGCTCAGCGGCTGGAACGCACAGCTTCAGGTGGACAGCGCCGGCGACCCCCGCATCGGCGAGTTCTTCACCGAATTCTGGAAGAGCGTCAACGTGCCCGAAAACACCGCACCGTGCACGGGCGCGATCGACGCCCCCGGCAAAGTCTCCTAGAACGCACGACCCCGTGACCGCTGACAATCCGCCGTCCGCCAGCACAGCGGATGTTCATCCCTCACGCCGGCGTCGCACACTTTTCATGGTCGTCACGGTGGTCGTCACAGCGCTCGTCGTGGGCGCCGCAGCCTTCTCGGCGGGGCGGCTCAGCACAATCGCGGACGCCACGCCGGACACGACGAGCGCCGAGGCGGGCTTCGCCCGGGACATGCAGGTGCATCACGACCAGGGCGTCGAACTCGCCCTGATCATTCGCGATCGCACCGAGGATGCACCGGTGCGGCTGCTGGCCTACGACATCGCCACGACGCAGGCCAAGCAGAGTGGGCAGATGGCCGGGTGGCTCGCTGTCTGGGGCCTGCCGCAGTTCTCCCCCGAACCCTCGATGACCTGGATGACACGGCCGACCCTGGCTGGGGAGTCGCACGACGGATCCCATACTGCTGGATCCGACGCCGCGCACGTGGCGGGAGAACCGATGCCGGGGCTGGCGACGCCGGCGCAGATTGCGGCGCTCACCGCGGCATCCGGTGTGGAAGCGGAGCGACAGTTTCTGGTCATCATGATCGCCCACCACCGTGGTGCCATCGAGATGGCCGACGCGGTGCTCGACCGAAACACCAACGCGACGGTGCGGGCGTTTGCGACCGCCGTGGTCCTGAGCCAGCAGTCCGAGATCGACCTGATGACCGGCATGCTCGCCGACCGTTCGTAGCCTGTCCGCTGGGCATTTTCGCGCCGGGCCCACCTTATGGCCACGGGCCCAGTTTATAAACTGGGCCCGTGGACGGGGCCCGGGCCCCGTCCGGTTAGAGGACGGGGCTCGACGTGATTTGGCGGGCGTAGAGGGAGGCGTAGACCGCGCCTTGGGCCAGGAGTTCGGCGTGGGTGCCGCGCTCCACGATTCGGCCGGCATCGACGACGAAGATCACGTCGGCATCGACGATGGTCGACAGGCGGTGGGCGATCGCGATGGTCGTGCGGCCGTGGCTGGCCGTGTCGAGGGCAGCCTGCACCACGCTCTCGGAGATGGAGTCGAGCGCGCTCGTGGCCTCGTCGAGGATGAGCACGGGCGGGTCCTTCAGCAGCACCCGGGCAATAGCGATGCGCTGTTTCTCACCGCCGGAGAGTCGATAGCCGCGCTCCCCCACCATGGTGTCGTACTTCTCGGGGAACGAGTCGATCGTGTCGTGGATGTTCGCGGCACGCGCGGCCGCGACCAGCTCGGCATCCGTCGCCTCCGGCTTGGCGTAGCGCAGGTTCTCGGCGATCGTCGCGTGGAACAGGTAGGTCTCCTGGCTCACGATGCCGATGTGCGAGACGAGCGATTGCTGCTGCAGGTCGCGCACGTCGAGGCCGGAGAACAGCACCCGGCCGGCCGACACCTCATAGAAGCGCGGAATCAGGTAGGACACCGTGGTCTTGCCGGCGCCGGACGGTCCGACGAAGGCGGCGAACTGCCCCGGCTCGATCGTGAGGGACACGTCGTCGAGGGTCGGGCGGGCGTCACGACCGGCATCCGGATAGTTGAAGCGCACCCGGTCGAACTCGACCCGCCCGCGCTCAGAACCGACAGACGGCACCAGCGCTGCATCCGGCTTGTCGCTGATCGCCGGCTTCAGGTCGAGGTATTCAAAGATGCGCGCGAACAGCGCCGACGAGGTCTGCAGGTCGAGCGCAACGCGCATCAGGCCGAGTAGCGGAAAAATGAGCCGAGCCTGCACTGTGGTGAACGCCACGATCGTGCCCGGTGTGACGTCCGTCGTGCCGTTGAACATGAGGGCACCGGCCACAAGGTACACGATCGCCGGAATCGCCGACAGGAACACGCTCACCGTGGCGAAGAACCACTGGCCGCTCATCTGCTGGCTCACCTGCAGCCGCACCTGGTTGCGGTTCTCTTCGGCATACCGATCGATCTCGTTCTGCTGCCGGGTGAAACTTTTCGACAGTAGAATGCCCGACACGCTCAGGGTCTCCTGCGTGATGGCGGTCATGTCCGACAGCGATTCCTGCGTCTTGCCGGCGATGCGCGCGCGCACCTGGCCGACGCGGCGCTGGGCGAATACCAGAATCGGCATGAGCACGACGGCCACGATGGTCAGCTGCCAGTTGAGCAGCAGCATCGCCACGAAGGCCGCGATAACCGTGACCGTGTTACCCAGGATGCTGGAAATTGTGTTGGTCAGTACCGTCGCGACACCGCCGACGTCGTTCTGCAGCCGAGACTGAATCACGCCGGTCTTGGTCTTCGTGAAGAAGCTCAGCTCCATCGCCTGCAGGTGCGTGAACAGCCGCACGCGCAGGGCGCCCATGACCTTGTTGCCGACGCTCGCGGTGAGCCAGGTCTGCCAGACGCCAAGCAGCGCATTGACCAGAAAAACACCGAGCATGAGGGCCACGAGAACCCCGAGCACCGACAGGTTGGGGGGGCCGGCGGGCGGAAACAGCCCGTCGTCGAAGGCGCGCTGCGTGAGCAACGGCGGCACGACCGACAGCGCGGCACTGACCAGAACCAGCACGACGGTGACGATGAGCGTGCTGCGGTGCGGGGCGAACAGTGCGCCGATTCGAGCGAGCAGGTGCGGGATGCGCGGGGCGAGCGCGTTCTCGGCTCGCTGCGCCGCAGCATCCGCTCCGCTGACCCGTTTGCGCGGGCGTTCGACGCCCGCCTGCTGCCGCGGGCCGTGGCCAGGGGCGCCGTGCATTCCACTCATGCATTCACTCTAAACGTCGCCGCTGACCCGGCAGAACGGATGCTCGTGGCAGGGCCGGCCACGAGCATCCGTTCTCTCGAAAATCCGCCTGCTAACCCTTCGTAGAACCGGCGAGCAGGCCGCGCACGAAGAAGCGTTGCAGCGAGAAGAACACGATCAGCGGCACCAGAATCGACAGGAACGCGCCGGCCGTCAGCAGATGCCAGTCCTGCCCGCGAGCACCGGAGAGCTCGGCCAGCAACTTGGTCATCGGAGCGACCGCGCCGTCGGCGAAGATCAGCGCCACCAGGAGGTCGTTCCAGACCCAGAGAAACTGGAAGATGGCGATCGACGCGATGGCCGGCATGGTCAGCGGCAGCACGATGCGAAAGAAGATCTGCCCGTGGCCGGCGCCGTCCACGCGGGCGGCCTCGATGACCTCGCTCGGAATCTCCGAGACGAAGTTGTGCAGCAGGTAGATGGCCAGGGGAAGAGCGAACATGGTGTGCGCGATCCATACCTGCGAATAGCCACTGCCGGGGTTGAGTGCCGCGACGACCGGGAAGCCAAAAACAGTGCCGCCGGAGAAGAACTGCAGCAGCGGAACCAGCGCCATCTGAATCGGCACGATCTGCAACGCGAACACACCGATGAACATGATGTTCTTGCCGCGGAAGTCGATCCAGGCAAAGGCGTAGGCGGCGAGGCTGGCAATCATCAGCGGAATCAGCGTGGCCGGCAGGGTGATCGCGATCGAGTTGATGAACGCCCCGGCCAGGTTCAGCTGGCTGTTGCCGGCGGCCAGAGCCGTGGTGTAGTTGTCGAAGGTGACCCCGGTGTTGGTGAAAATGGTCCACCAACCGGTGGTGCGCACCTCCTGGGCCGGGCGGAAGGACGACACCAGCAGGCCCAGGGTGGGGATCGACCACAGCACCGCGATGATGAGCGCCCCAATGGTCGCTCCGCGGCTGGTCAGCCGTTTCTTGGTGTTGCGGGCGATGGGCGACTCCATCCGGCGAACGCCGCGTCGGAGTCGCCGTGTGGTCTGGGCGTCCATGGGAAGTCTTACGGGCATGACGGAGCTCATCGGATTTCCCTCTGCTTCTTGATCTGGCGGGCGTTGTACACAACGATCGGGAGGACCAACAGGAACAGCACCAGGGCGAAGGCGGCTGAGCGGCCCTGCTCGAAATTCTTGAACTGGGTGTACATTTCGTTGGCGACGACGCTGGTCTCGTTCGAGCCGGCCGTCGTCGTGCGCACAATATCGAAGACCTTGAGCGACACGATAGAAATCGTGGTCAAGACGACGACCAGAGCGCTGCGGATGCCGGGAACGGTCACGTTCACAAATTGCTGCCAGGCGTTGGTGCCGTCGAGCTCTGCGGCCTCCATCTGCTCGGTCGGCACACCCTTGATGGCGGCTGAGAGCACGACCATGGCGAATCCGGTCTGCACCCAGATGAGGATCACGATCAAAAACAGGGTATTGAACGGGGAGACGGAGAGAAAGTCCACCGGCTGGCCGCCGAACAGAACGACGATCTGGTTGAGCAGGCCGATCTGGTCCTGGTCGGCTGGCCGAGCGGTGTAAACGAACCGCCAGATAATGGATGCTCCCACCAGCGAAATAGCCATCGGCATGAAGACCAGAATCTTGAAGTATTTCTCACCGCGACTCTTGTCGATGAACACCGCGTAGGCCAGGCCGGCGATGGTGGAGATGGTCGGAACGATGAGCACCCAGACGATGGTGTTGAGCACGATGCGTACGTTCTCGGGCTGGGTGAAGATCCAGGCGAAGTTCTCGAAGCCCACGAACCGGTCTCCCCGAGCGCTCATGAAGGCCTGCACCGTGGTTTGAATGGTGGGGATGACCAGGCCGATCGCGAGCAGGAGCACGGCCGGAGCGAGAAAGCCGACCAGCTGGAACAGATAACCAGCGCCCTTGCGGGAGCGGTAATCGAGGTAGAAGAAGCCGAGGCCGAGCACACCGGCGCCGATGATCGCCCAGGTATATGAGTTGGCGATGAGCAGGATCAGCAATGGTGCGAGCACGCAGACGGCGAGACGGATGATCGTGTACAGGCGGCCGGAGCGTGGGGCGATCTCGACGAAGAAGAGGATGGCGCCGACCACGACGCCGAAAGCCAGGATGACGATGGGGACTTGCGCCAGTGCGGGTAACTGCGCCAACCAGGAGAAGAAAGCGGACATCTGAAACCTTTCGAGTACGACAGTGGACCCTGGTGTTCGCCCGAGAGGCGGTGAAAACGTATCGATAACGTACACCGGTAGCGCACGGTGTGCCGCCCGTTTCGTGAATCGGGCGGCACACCGTGGTTATGCCTGGGTACAGACGACTTTCACTAGTTGCTCGGCCAGCCCGCTTCGATGCTCGTGAGCACTTCGTCGGTCGGCGTGCCGTTGATCCAGCTGACCATGCCTTTCCAGAAGGTTCCCGATCCCACGGCACCCGGCATCAGGTCGGAGGCGTCGAAGCGGAAGGTGGTCTTCGGGTCTTGCAGGGTCTTGATGGCTTGCTGCAGGATGGGGCTCGATGCACTTGCGGGGTCGAGGCCCTTGTTGGCGCTGATCACACCACCGAGTTTGACCCGGCTGTTGGCCCAGTCAGCGCTAGAGAGGTATTCGAGCACTTTCTGGGTGTCGGCGTCGTCGGAGAAGGCTCCGACGATTTCGCCACCACCGGTGACCGCCTGGCCGCCGGCCTTGGCGGACGGGGTGATGAAGGCCCACACGTCGGCGTCTGGGCCGACCGTTCCGCCGGCATCCGTAATGAAACCGTCGAAGAAGGAGGCCTGGTGGGTCAGGGCGCAGGTGCCGTCGGAGATCGGCGTGGCGACGTCACCGAACGGGGTGCTGTTGATCGACTTGACGTCACCGAAACCGGCATTCACATAGGCCGGGTTGAGCAGGATCTGTCCGAGGGAGTCGAAAGCGCTCTTGATGGCCGGGTCGGTGAACGGAATCTTGTTGGCCACCCACTTGTCGTAGGTGTCAGCTCCGGCCTGGCGCAGCACGAGGTCTTCGACCCAGTCGGTGCCCGGCCAGCCGGTGGCGTCACCGGAGCCGAAGCCCGCGCACCAGGGCGCCTTGCCGGTCTTCTCCTGGATGGTCTTGGTGACGGCGAGCAGTTCGTCCCAGGTGGTGGGAACGTCAACGCCCCACTCCTTGAACTTGGCCGGCGAATACCAGACGAAGCCCTTGACGCTGGCCATCAGCGGCGCGCCGTACAGGGTGCCGTCCGACGTGCCGTAGGCCTTCCAGTCGGCCGACCAGTTCTTGTCGACGTTGGCGGCGACGGCAGCGGGTGCCGCCTTGAGGAAGTTGCGAGAGGCGAGGTCCTTCATAAGCCCGGGCTGCGGGAAGATCGCAATGTCGGGAGCGTTACCGCCCTGCGCGCGAATGGAGATCTGCGATTCGAATTCCTTCGACGATTCGTACTGAATGTCGATCTTGTTGTCTTTCTCCCACCCGGCCCAGGACTCTTCGAGCAGCTGGGCTTCTTTGTCGGCGATCGTGCCGTAGACGGTGACGACGCCGTCGCCCTTAGCTCCCGACGTGGAGGCTGTAGTACCGGGACCGCCGGAACAACCGGCCAGGGCTAGACCAGCAATCGCCGCCATGGCGATCGGTGCTGTAAATCGACGGTGCAGGGAAGGCCGCATTTTGTTTCTCCTCATTGAGTGGTGCCGGGTCGTGTGGTGCCGGGTCGTGTGGTGCTAAACGGTGGTGAACTCGGTGGATCAGCTACCCGTAACGTTCCCGTAGCCACAGATCGGGAACCGGTTCCAGACCATAAAGTACGTTACCCGTTTGGGGATAGCAAGCCCGCAAATGTAACGGAATGGCAAAGATATCGAAGCCTCCGTCACCGGGTACGAGATTCTAATGACGAATTGACCACAAAATCAAGAGGCTTCATGGAACCGGTTCCATGTTGGTCCAGAGCAGGCTAGTCTGAACACATAGTCCCCAAGGATGGAGGCCCCATGAGTGCAATCGGCGATGTCGCGCGCCTCGCCGGCGTGGCCAAAGCCACGGCCAGCCGAGCGCTCAGCGGCCGGGGTTACGTGTCGACCGAGACCCGCGCCAAGGTCGTTGCGGCCGCGCAGGAGATTGGTTACGTCGCTTCACCCAACGCGGCCAGCCTGGTAACCGGCCGCACTCAAAGCGTCGGCGTGATCATCCCCTTCATCAGCCGGTGGTTCTTCGGCGAGGTGCTCGAAAGCGTGGAGCAGGCTCTGCTCGACCAGGGCTACGACATGACGCTGTACAACCTGCCGCCCGAGTCCCTCGAGCGCGACCGAGTATTCGACTTCTTTCTGGCCCGCAAGCGCTTCGATGGCATCATCTCGGTCGGCGTCGCCCTCAGCGAGCGCGAGGTTGAGCACCTGCACCGGCTCGGCCGGCCGCTGGTCGGCATCGGCGGGCCGATCCGCGGCACCACCACGATCGAGATCGACGACGTTGCGGCTGCCCGTCTGGCCACCGAACACCTGCTCAGCCTGGGCCACCGTGACATCGTGCACGTGGGCGGCAGCCAGGTCGATGAGATGGACTTTCACGTGCACAGCAATCGCCTGCGCGGATTCCAGGCGGCGATGATGGCCGCCGGGCTATCGGTGAGCGGATGCTTCTACTCGGCCGAGTTCACCATGCCGGGGGGCTACGAGCGCGGTCTGGCCATTCTCGGCGATCCGCGCCGTCGCCCCACCGCGATTTTCGCGGCGAGTGACGAGATTGCCTTCGGACTCATTCTGGCGGCCCGCGAGCTGGGCATCCGCGTACCGACCGAGCTCAGCGTCATCGGGATCGACGGCCACCCGTATGCCGAGATGTTCCGCCTGACCACCCTCGCGCAGCATCCGCGCGCCCAGGGTGGACTCGCCGTGCGCACCCTGCTCGCCGAACTCGCCACCAAGGACGGCACGAAACTCCATACCCGCCGAGAGAGCACAGCCCCCGACCAGACTGACACCGACGGTACGAGCGACTCCATCGTTCTGGCGACCAACCTGGTCATTCGGTCCAGCACGAGCGCGCCGCGGGCCAGGGTGACGCACGGGTCCTAGGCCGGGCGGCGGCATCCGCCCGGCGGTGGAGTATTACTTTTGCGAGCCGGCCAGAAGGGCCTGCACGAAGAAGCGCTGGAACGCGAAGAACACGAAGAGCGGCACGATCATCGATAGAAAGGCTCCGGCCGACAGCACGTCGATGTTCGATCCGAACTGGCGCAATTGACTCTGAATCGCCACGGTCAGGGGTTGCGATCCGGAGTCAGTGAAAATGAGGGCTACGAGCATGTCGTTCCAGGTCCAGAGAAACTGGAAGATGGCCAGCGAGGCGATAGCCGGGCCGCCGAGCGGCAGAATGACCTGCACGAAGATTCGCCAGTCACTCGCACCGTCGATGCGAGCGGCTTCGAGCAGTTCGGCCGGAATCTGGGTGAAGAAGTTGCGCAACAGAAAAATGGCGAACGGCAGCCCGAAGGCCACGTGGAACAGGATCACGCCAAAGATAGAACCGAAAATTCCCAGGGTTCCGAACATGCGGGCCAACGGAATCAGCGCGACCTGCAGGGGCACGGCGAGCAGCACGATCACCACGATGAGCAGCCAGTCCCGGCCCGGAAACGTGAGCCAGGCGAAAGCGTAGCCGGCCAGGGCACCGAAGATGACCACGAAGACCGTCGTGGGAACGGCGATCAAAATGGTGTTCCAGAACGACCCGGTGATGGTCGGGTTGGCGAGCAGGTTCGCGTAGTTCTCAATGGTCAGCTGCGCCGGGGTGGTGAATATTGTCCACCAGCCGCTCGACGCGCTGTCGCCGACCGTGCGCAGGCTCGACAGGAACAGGCCGAGGGTCGGCACCAGCCAGAAAATCGCGACGATCACGAGAACAGCGTTGACCACGCCCTTGTCGACGAAGCCGAGGATGGTGCGGGCGAGGGTTTTCTTGCCGCGCACGTGCGTTGCGGCACCGCTCACGATTTTCTCTCCTGACGGAACTTGCGCACGTTGATGATCATCGAGGGCAGCACGAGGATCAGCAGCAGAATGGCCAGAGCGCTGCCGAGGCCTTGATTGCTGCCGCCACCAAACGACACGGTCCACATCTCCACCGCGATCACGTTCGCCGCGGGTTTCGAGGCGCCGGGCGGAATCACGTAGACCAGGTCGAAGATCTTGAGCACGTTGATGATGAGGGTGACGAACACGACGATCAGCACCGGAGACAACAGGGGTGCCGTGATGCGGGAGAACACCTTCCACTCGTTGGCGCCGTCCATCCGGGCGGCTTCCTGCAGGGAGCGGTCGATCGCGCTCAGACCGGAGGCGATCATGACCATGGCGAAGCCGGCCCAGATCCAGATATAGGAGAGGATGATCACGGCGGTGATCAGGCCCGAGCTCAGCCACGACACCCCTTGGTAGCCCTCGTCGAAGTTCGACGCCGGCAGGGCGATGCGGTAGGTCTCGGTGCCGAGGCCGGAGAGAACGTAGCGGCCGGCGGCATCCGTTTCGGTCGTGGCGGCGATCGTGCCGGAGGCGTCGACCGCGTCGACACGGATGCCGGGGAGCCCCGTCTTGCCGTCGTCTATCTGCCCGTTCGTACCACCGCCGCCGATGACCACGTCGAGCCAGACCGTGCCGGTGATCTGGTCGGCAGACGCGGTATCGGCGCTCTCGGCCTGCGCGGCACTGGCCGGAACGTTGTCGGCGCGCACGCCGACGAGGGGGAAGTTCGCCTCGGTACCGGCCGCAACGGCGGCTTCGCTCGCGATGACACCGCCGTCGTTGATCAGACCGACGTCGGTGCGCGGATTCGCTCCCGGGTAGGCCGCGTCACCGCCGCCGAACGCGCTGTTCACAGCCACAACGGCCGCGTTCACAACCCCGAGGTTCGGGCTCTCCTGGAACATGCCGCGAAAGATGACGCCCGCGGCGAGCATCGAGATGGCCATGGGCATGAAGATGATGAGCTTGAACGCCGTTGACCACTTGATTTTTTCGAGCAGCACCGCGAACAACAGGCCGAGCACGGTGCAGGCGACCGGGGCCACGAGTACCCAGATGACGTTGTTGCGAATCGCCGTGAAGGTTGAGTCGTTCGTGAACATGGTGACGTAGTTGTCCCAGCCCACGAACGCCCCGCCGTCGGCGCTGAAGAACGAGCGCACCACCGTGTACAGAATGGGGTAGAGCACCAGCCCGGCCAGCAGCACGAGCGCCGGCGCGAGAAAACCGAGGGCGATCAGGAACATGCGTCGGCGGCTCGCACCCATCCGGGGACGGCGACTCCCGGATGGTGCGTTACGGCGTGCGGGTACGGCCTTGGAACTCATGGTGCTGGTCACGGTGACGGTGGTGATTCGACTTATTGGGGTTAGTCAACGTAGGCCGCGGCGGCGGCGTCCTCGAGGGCCTGCTGGGTACCGGCGACGTCGCTCGGGTCCTGCAGGAATTGGATCATGATCTGCCAGAAGCCCTGGCCGGGAGTGCCGCCGAATGCACTCGGGGTGAGGTCGGACATGTCGAAGCGGAACGTTTCAGCACCGGTGAGGGCTTCGGCGATCTGACGGCTGGTCTCGTCGGGATAGAGCGCGGTGTCGACGTTGTTGTTCGGCGATGTGAGGCCGCCCTCTGGCACCCAAACCTCGGCCGCTTCGGGCGAGGCGAGGAACTGCATGAGAGCGTCGGTGGCGGCGTCATCGGTGAAGGAGACGGCCACGTCGCCGCCGCCGACGACGGCGGGTGCCGAGCCGTTCACGGAGGGGAAGTCGAAGAACAGGGCGTTCTCGCCGACGACCGAGTTGCCGTCATCGGTGATGTTGCCGGCCACGAAGTCACCCTCGTAGATGGTGGCGGCCTGCGGGGCGGCACCGAAGACCTCGGTGACCGACTCCGGGAAGGTGCGCTGCGCGGCTCCGGACTGCACGAGTGCGTCGTTGCCCCACAGGGTCGCGAGGGCGTCCAGCGCCACTGTGACGGAGGGGTCGGTCCAGGGAATTTCGTGGTTGGTGAGCTGGTCGTACATCTCGCCGCCGGCGGTCTGCAGGTAGACGTTCTCGAACCAGTCGGTCAACGGCCAGCCGACATCCGCTCCGATGGAGATTCCGGCATAGCCGGAGTCGGCCACGAGCTGCAGTTGCACCAGAAAGTCGTCCCAGTCTGCGGGAGCGGCCGCTCCGGCGGAGTCATAGAGATCGGCGTTGTACCACATGGTCGATTTGTTCGAGGCCTTGAACCAGACGCCGTACTGGGTGCCGTCGCTCGTGCCGAGGTCGACCCAGCTCTGGGAGTAGTTCTCGGCGACGGCGGCACTGGCCGCCTCGGACAGCGGCTGCAGGTTGCCATCGGCGGCGAGCTGGTCCATCAGGGCGGGCTGCGCGAGCATCGCGACGTTGGGCGGGCTGCCACCCTCGATCTGGGTGCCGAGCGTGGTCGCGGCATTGTCGCCGAAGCTGGTGTAGTTCACCGTGGCACCGGACTGCTCCTCGAAGGCGGCCAGGACGGCCTCGAAGTTGGCCTGCTCGGCGCCGGACCAGGCAGCGGAGACCTCGAGGGTGTCGCCGGTGAATTCGCCGGAACCGGCGGCATCCGTTGTGCCTGACGAGCACCCGGCGAGGGTCAGAGCCAGGATTCCGGCGCCGGCCAGCGGGGTGAACAGTCTGTGGTGTGTGGTGGAGCGCAAGAGAGCCTCTTCGTCGAGTCAGGGGTCGCGCTCCCGAAAAATCGGCCGGTTAAGTGGTCTGGGTCAGCACTTCCTCTTTCAAACCTAGAGTCGCTCTTCGTTCACACCAAATTCACGACAAAGCTTCAGCTTTGCGAAGGCCGCAGTGCTGGGGTTGTACAGGTGCGGGCACGACAGTAGGGGCGCCGTCTCCTTACGGAAACGACGCCCCTTGCGCAGGATGAGTTTGAAAACCGCATCGGCTACGCCTCAATCAGATCCCCTTGCGGGGAGAGATTACTTGAGGGTAACGGTTGCGCCGGCCTCTTCGAGGGAAGCCTTGGCCTTCTCGGCAGCGTCCTTGGCAACGCCCTCGAGGACGGCCTTCGGCGCGCCATCGACAACGGCCTTGGCCTCGCCGAGGCCCAGGCTGGTGAGCTCGCGCACAACCTTGATGACCTGGATCTTCTTGTCGCCGACGGCGTCAAGGATGACGTCGAACGCGGTCTGCTCTTCGACCTCTTCAGCAGCAGCGGCGGGGCCAGCGGCTCCGGCAGCGGCGACGGGAGCGGCTGCGGTGACCTCGAAGGTCTCCTCGAACGCCTTGACGAACTCGGAGAGCTCGATGAGGGTCAGGCCCTTGAACTGCTCAAGCAGGTCTTCAGTGGAAAGCTTTGCCATGATGTACTCCTATAGTTTCTAAAAAATCGTGAACCGTGAATCAGGCAGGTGCCTAGTTCGCGGACTCCTGCTTCTCACGCAGCGCGTCGATGGTGCGAACAGCCTTCGACAGCGGTGCCTGGAAGAGATAAGCGGCTCCGAACAGCGATGCCTTGAAGGCGCCGGCCAGCTTGGCCAGCAGCACCTCGCGGGACTCGAGGTCGGCAAGCTTGCCAACCTCCGCTGCGGTGAGCGGGTTACCGTCAAAGTAACCGCCCTTTACCACCAGGAGAGGGTTTGCCTTGGTAAAGGCACGCAGGGTCTTCGCGACGGCGACGGGGTCTCCGTGCACGAAGGCGATAGCGGACGGACCGACAAGTTCCTCGTCGAACGAGGTGATGCCGGCCTTGTTGGCCGCAATCTTGGTGAGCGTGTTCTTTACCACGGCGTACGTGGCGTCCTCACTGATGGACTTACGCAGGCTCTTGAGCTGCGCAACAGTGAGACCGCGGTACTCGGTGAGCAGAACGGCGGTCGAGCTTTCGAATTTCTCCGTAAGCTCGGCGACCGTTGCTTCCTTGTTCGCCATGGTGCTCCTCATTAATAATCATGTGCCGGGTAGCCCGGGGCGCAGACATGAAAAAAGCTCCAGCGCAGGGCGCCGGAGCTTGGGGAACAATCCAAAAGACTGTAACAAAACTTCGAACACCTGCGCGGGCCGTTCACGTGAATGAACCTTCGTCTGCACTTGTGTCTTTCGACATAGCGCAGCAACCGGCGGTCTGTGGCTGAGATTTACTGTACGGCACGATTCGGGCGCGTGCAAATCGGCGGCGGAGCAACATCCGCTGATCGAAATGGTTGACATCCGTCAACTACTCACCTATCGTTGATAGCTGTCAATCACTTAGGGAGTCGCATGGGCCGCGCCAGCCGCACCGTTTCCGAACCGGTCACCGAGGGTTCAATGAGCCACCGCCAGGTACTCGAAGCGCTGTCGGGACTACTGCTGGGCATGTTCGTGTCGATCCTGGCCAACACCGTGGTGAGCACGTCGCTGCCACTCATTCTCAGCGACCTCAAGGGCTCGCAATCGGCCTACACCTGGGTGGTCACGGCCACACTGCTGGCGACCACGGTGAGTACGCCGATCTGGGGCAAATTCGCCGACCTGTTCAACCGCAAACTGCTCATTCAGCTCGCCCTCGCCGTGTTCGTGATCGGCAGCGCGCTCGCCGGGTTCTCGCAGGACGCGGGAACGCTCATCGCTTTCCGGGTGCTGCAGGGCCTCGGCGCCGGCGGCCTGGTCGCCCTCAGCCAGATCATCATGGCCGACATCATCAGCCCGCGTGAGCGCGGCCGCTACGCCGGCCTGTTCGGCGCGGTCATGGCCCTCGGCACGATCGGCGGCCCGCTGCTCGGCGGTGTCGTGACGGATGCCTTCGGCTGGCGCTGGAATTTCTTCATCGCCCTTCCGGTGGCAATCGTGGCCATCGTGCTGCTGCAGCGCACCCTGCACCTGCCGGCACGGGTGAAGCGGGTCGTGCGCATCGACTACCTCGGGGCCGCGCTGATCACGAGCGGCGTCTCGCTGCTACTGATCTGGGTAACCCTGGCCGGCACCCAGTTCGAGTGGCTGTCACTGACCTCGTGGGCCATGGTGATAGGTGCCGTCGTTTTGCTGGCTCTGGCGATCATCGTGGAATTTCGCGCCGCCGAACCGATCATTCCGCTCAGCCTGTTTCGCAACCGCACCTTCGGCCTCGGGGCGATTGCGAGCCTCGCGGTGGGTGTCTCCCTGTTTGGCACCTCGGTCTTTCTCAGCCAGTACATGCAGCTCGCCCGCGGCGCCACGCCCACCCAGTCGGGCCTGCTGACCATCCCGATGATGGGCGGCCTGCTCATCTCGTCGACCCTGTTCGGAACAGTAATCAGCCGGCGCGGCACGTGGAAGTCCATCATGGTCTCCGGCTCCGTGCTCATGCTCGTCGGCACCACACTGCTCGGTACCCTCGATGTGCACACGAGCCTCGTCTTCGTCGGCGTCTACATGTTCATCCTCGGCGCCGGCGTGGGCATGGTCATGCAGAACCTCGTTCTGGTCGTGCAGAACACCGTTGAGGTGCGGCACCTCGGCGTCGCCACGAGCTCGGTGACCTTCTTCCGCAGCCTCGGCGGCGCGGTCGGGGTCTCGGTGATGGGGTCCATCCTGGGCAGTGTTGTCGCGGCCCAAATCACCACCGGCGTGGGCGGGCTCAGCCCGACCAATCAAGCGGATGCCGGCCGCCTGCTCGGTGACGGCGTCATTCCGCAGGTCAACCAACTGCCCGACGCGCTGCGCATCATCGTCGAAGCCGCCTACGGTTCCGGTGTCGGCACGATCTTTCTGATCAGCGCGCCGCTGGCCCTTGTGACCCTGCTCACGGTGTCGCTGCTGCCGAATCATCCGCTCGGCACGGAGACCGGAATCGACCGGGCCCGCGATACGGCCCTGGTGCCGGCAGCCGTGCCGGCTACCGTTGCGGCAGACTTGGCCTTTCACCGGGAGGGGGACGACGTGCAGGAGATTCTCGTGGAGGTGAGTGCGGCATCCGCTGGCCTGCCGCCGGCCGGGCTGGCCCAAACACCCGCAACCCGCGGACCTCGTGATGAATGAGCTGGTCGAACGACCCAGCGTGGATGGCGACACCCTCGAGCTCGCCCGCGTCGAGGCGCAGATGGCCATGCTGGCCGCCAATATTCGAGCCAGCACACGGTCGACCGCGGCCGTGATCGATCCGACCCTCGAACCGTTCGGACTCGCGCTTCTGCGCGTACTTGCGCGGCGGGGCGAATCCCATGCCAGCGTTGTCGCGGATGTGCTCGCGGTGGACCGCAGCATGATCAGCCGCCAGGCCAAGTTGCTCTGCTCGCTTGGGCTCGTGGAGACCCGGGTTGATCCGCTCGATGGGCGGGCACGATTTCTGGCCCTGACGCCGCTCGCCACGGAGAAACTGGCCGAGGTGCGCCGCAACCGCACGGCCCTGGTGCATCGGCGACTCAGCCGGTGGACTCCCGCCGAACTCGACCAGTTCGCGACCCTCTTGGAACGGCTGAACGAGCCCGACTAGGTCTACCGCTTCTGACCCGGCGCCGAGCCGTGAGCTTCGTCCCCGAGTCATCGTCGAGCCGTGAGTTTCACCCCCGTTTTCACCCTGGAACGAGTCGAGACTCACAGCTCGGCGAACAGAAATCACGGCTCGATGGATGAGGGGGCGCGAGGTCGATCCGGCGCCGCCCTGGCCGATACGTCTAGTCCGTGGCGAGGGGCAGTTCGACCCGAAACTGGGTGCGGCCGGGGACGCTCTCGACCGACACAGCGCCGTGGTGCGCGGCGACGACCGCGGCCACGATCGCCAGCCCCAGGCCGGTGCTGCCGGTTCCGCGAAAGCGTGAGCTGTCGCCGCGGGCGAACCGTTCGAACAGGGTGCTGGTGAGGTCTTCCGGGACGCCCGGACCGTTGTCGGTGACGGTGATGACGGCCCGGTCGCCGACAGCGGCGAGGGCGACGACCACCGTGGTGCCGGCATCCGTGTGCAGTCGCGCGTTGGCGAGCAGGTTGGTGATGACCTGGCGCAGACGCGGTTCGTCGCCGATCGCCTCGATCGGTTCCTCGGGCAGGTCGAGGTCCCAAATATGATCACCGCCGGCCGCGTGGGCGTCACTCACGGCGTCGACGAGCAGCATGGTGAGGTCGACCGGTTCCATTTCGAGTTCGCGGCCCTCGTCGAGACGGGCGAGCAGCAGCAGGTCTTCCACCAGCCCGGTCATGCGCACCGACTCGCTTTCAATGCGGCCAAGCGCGTGGATGGCGTCGGGCGGCAGCTGCTGGCCGCTGCGACGAGTGAGTTCGGAGTAGCCCCGGATGGACGCGAGCGGCGTGCGCAGCTCGTGGCTCGCGTCGGCGACGAACTGGCGCACCTTGCGCTCGCTTTGCTGTCGCGCTTCGAGAGCGAGGTCAACGTGGTCGAGCATGCGGTTGAGCGCCGCACCGACCCGGCCTACCTCGGTGCGCGGGTCGGCATCCCCGGTCGGAACCCGATCGTCGAGGGAGACTTCGCCCTGGTCGAGGGGAAGTTGCGCGACCCGGGTGGCGGTCGCGGTCACGCGTTGCAGCGGGCGCAGGGCGAGGCGAACTACCCAGGCCGCGATAATGGCCACCACAATGAGCCCGGCGAGTGAGACGAACGTGATGATCAGGGCCAGCTGAGCCGCCGTGGCCTCGACGCCCGACAGCGGCAATCCGACCAGATACAGGGTGCCGCTGCCAGACGTTTCGGCTTGCACTCGGTATTCGCCGAGTTCGCCACCGAGGTTTACCGTGACGGCGGCCGACTGGTTGACGTGGTCGGCGAGCTGCTGCACCTGCTGCGCGGAGAGTTCTTCGATGGCGCCGCTCTGGTCGTCGGTGTAGCCGGTGGTGATGCTCGATCCGTCATAGACCAGGGCGAGCAGCCCGGGTGGTTGGGCCGGGCCGCTGAGAATGCTGTTGGCGGTGGGGGTGCCGAAATAGGTGCTGCCGGGGGTATCGCCGAGGCGGTCCCCGTCGTTGTCTCCGCCGCCGCCGAGCACGACGCCGGAGCGGTCGGCGGCGGATGCGAGCTGCACGTCCAGGCGATCGAGCAGCGAGGCGCGCAGGATGACCACGCTCACCACGCCGATCGTGATGCTGACGAGGGCGAGAAGCCCGACCACGGTGAGCACGAGGCGACGCTGCAGGGTCCACGGCGAGCGGGGTTGGCCGCGGCGGCGCGGCATCCGTTCGCGCTTCTTGAGATGCGCCATCAGGCAGTTTTCAGCATGTAGCCGGCGCCGCGCACCGTGTGAATCATAGGCTCCCGGCCAGCGTCGATCTTCTTGCGCAGGTAGGAGATGTAGATCTCGACGACGCTCGACTTGCCGCCGAAGTCGTAGCTCCAGACCCGGTCGAGGATCTGCGCTTTGCTGAGCACGCGGCGCGGGTTGCGCATGAGAAAGCGCAGCAGTTCGAACTCGGTGGCGGTCAGTTCGATGGCCGTTCCGTCGCGGAAGACCTCGTAGCTGTCTTCGTCGAGGGTGAGGTCTCCCACGGTGATGCGCGGGTCGATCGAGTCGGCCACGGCGAGGGTGGAGCGGCGAATGAGGCCGCGGAGGCGCGCGACGACCTCCTCGAGGCTGAACGGCTTGGTGACGTAGTCGTCGCCGCCCGCGGTGAGCCCGGCGATGCGGTCGTCCAGCGAGTCCTTGGCGGTGAGAAAGAGCACGGGTGTCTCGTAGCCGTCGGCGCGCACCCGCTGCAACACCTGCAGGCCGTCGATGTCGGGCAGCATGATGTCGAGCACGATGGCGTCCGGCCGAAATTCGCGGGCGATGGTGAGCGCCTGGCGGCCTTCACCGGCGGTGCGCACCTCCCAGCCCTCGTAGCGCAAGGCCATGGAGAGCAGATCGGTGAGGGTGGGTTCGTCGTCAACGACCAGAACCCTAATGGCGCTGCCGTCGGCCTTGGTCAGGCGCGGGCCATGGCCGGTGTGGGTGCTCTCACGTGTGCTCATTCTGATGAGTATCCGGCAGTTGTCTATGAACGCCCTATGAGTGCGCCCTCGGATGCCTGTGGCCGGCCTTAGCCGATCAGGGCCGCCAGTAGGGCCGGCGCGGGCACGAGCGGGTTGCTGGCCGGAACGAAGAGTCGCTGGCAGCCGTTCAGTTCGACCTGGATCGGGGTGTCGAGCCCGGTGCCAGCCCGCTCGGGCCAAAGCACCGCGAACCGGGTGGGCTCAATCGCGCACGCGGGCGCTTGCAGAGCGGATGCTGCGGAGGGCAGCAGCGCTGCGGCATCCGCTTCAAGGGTGGTCGCGCTGGTGAAGGTGCCCGACCTGAGGGTCAGCATCGAGCCGAGCATGTCGTCGTCGAAACCCTCGATGGATTCGAGTTCGCTGAGGTCGGGTTCGGTGACCGGGTCAACCGTGTAGATACAGACGCTCGCGCCGTCGACGCCGGCGTAGGAGGGGATTTCGGCGGGCGGCACCGGAATCGGTTCAGGGTCCTGCCCGATCTGGGTGGTGTAGGTCTGCAGGCCGGTCGTGCCGAACAGCAGCGACTGTTCGGGGGTTCCGGTGCTCATGGCGCAGCCGGCGTCGAGAGCGGGGCGGGCGATCTGCAGCACGAGCGGCAGTTTCACTGTGTCGGTCAGCTCAAGCTTCTCGAGCGCTTTGCTCGTGGCCGGCTTGGTTTTACCGCAGGAGGTGCGCGGCCAGGCTGCCCGCATGGCTTCGCCTGCGGCGTTTTCGAGCCAGAGTTCGGGCACGATCTCCATGTCGGCGGTGCAGGCCTGGTTGAGCCCGGCTTGGTCGTTGGGCTGGGCGAGCGCAGCGAGCAGGGCGCTGAAGTCGCCCTTGCGGGTCTCGATCGTCACGGCCGACCAGCGGCCCTCGTCGTCGTCGATGCTGCCGGAGAAGGTACAGAGGGAGGCGACGACGGGTTCGAAGCCGTCGGGGACCATGCCAGGCGCCGGGGCGTCCGGGTGGGTTGCGGTCAGATCTGTTTGGGCCGGGACGCCGTCCTGAACAGGGATCCAGTTGTTGAGGTTGGGCGCCTGGCAGTCGACACCGGCGACGAACTGTGCCACCGGCGTGTCGGTGGCGGCCGGGTAGCCGGGTAGGCCGGCGCATCCGCTGAGCAGCAGGGCCAGCGTGGCGGCCCCGGCGAGCGCGAATCGAGCTGGGTACTGCATCATGCGTTCCCCCGATTGGTTGACGTTCCTTCAGGCTAGCGAAGCCAGGTCTCTTCGCGATAACGATTCTCACAGCGAGCGGATGCGCGACCTCGGCCCGGCAGGCGAGTGGCGGCCTCCAATCCCGCGGCTCCCCGTGGCGGTGGCGCGCCGACCGGGCGCGCGGGCACACAATAGAGGAGTGCCGAATTCCACGCTGTCCCTCTTCGATCTGGACCAGCCTTCGGCGCACCCCGCGGCATCCGCTCTGGTACCGCCGCCCGCACCGCACACGCTGCGCATCGTCGCCGACTCGAACGACCGCGTCGCGTGGCTGCGGGCCCGCAACCAGGGCATCACCGCAACGGATGTCGCCAAACTGTCGACCCCCAAGTCGATCCTGAACGCGGCGCACGACAAAATGCACGGCACGAGCTTCTCCGGCAACAGCTACACCGACCATGGACGGGCCCGGGAACCGGTCATTGCCGCGTGGGTGCTGGAGAACTACGGCATCGAACCGAGCACGAACTTGTTTCGGTCGCTCGGGCATCCGCGGCATCTGGCCACGCCCGACGGGGTGGGCGTGATCGGTGCAGATTTGCACCTGGCCGAGATCAAGACCACGAGCAAGCCGTGGCGCAGCGTTCCGCGCAGCTACCTGCGGCAGGTGTGGTGGCAGCAGTACGTGCTCGGCGCCGATCGCACGCTGCTGGTCTGGGAAGAGCACCTCGATTTCGTGCCGGTCGCCGCGGTGCCCGAATGTCGCTGGATCGAACGTGACGAAGACCAGATCGCGATTCTGGTGGGCCTGGCCAATGCCCTGATCGACAATCTCGACCAGCAGGCCCGCCGCTAGCCTGCTCTCGCTTCGTGGACGGGGCCCAGGCCCCGTCCGCAATGCACCGAGGCGGGATGCAGCAGAATGAGGGGCATGGCTCCTGACTTCGAACTTCCGCTGACCATGCGCGCCCTCGTCATCGACCAGACCGGCGACCCCGACGTCTTGCACCTGGCCGAGAGGCCACTACCACGCCAGATTTCCGACGAGGTTCTCGTGAAGGTCGTCGCCGCCGGGCTGAACCCGATCGACGCCAAGACGCGCTCCGGCAAGGGCGTCGCCGCCGCGATCGAAAGCTACCCGGCCATTCTCGGCAACGATTTCAGCGGCATGGTTGTGCGCGCGGCGTTCGAGGCCTCTCCGCTGCAGCCCGGGGATGCTGTCTACGGCATGGGCCGCGTGCCGCGCACCGGCGGCAGCTTCGCCGAGTACGTCTCGGTGTCGAGCATGAGCGTCGCGCACAAGCCGGCCAGGCTCAGCCATGCCGAGGCTGCCGCAGTGCCGGTCGCCGCCCTCACCGCGTGGGGAATGGTCAAGCTCGCCGGGGCGGCCCCCGGGCAGCGGATGCTCGTGCACGCCGCCAGCGGCGGCGTCGGTCACTTCGCGGTACAGTTCGCCCGCGTTCTGGGCGCCCACGTCATCGCCACCGGATCCACCCGCAACCTCGACTTTCTGCGCGAGCTTGGTGCCGACGAGGTCATCGACTACACGACCACGCGCTTCGAAGACGAGGCCCACGACCTCGACTCGGTCATCGACCTCATCGGCAATGTGCACGATGACACCGGCACCCGTTCCCTCGCCGCGCTGCGCCCAGGCGGCCTGCTCGTGAACGCGCCGACCGGCAGCTGGCCCTCCATGGCAGCGGATGCCGCTGCCGCCGGCCGCCGCGCGACCGGTTTCAAGGTATCCCCCGACGCCCGAGCCCTCGACGAGATTTCGAAGCTCCTCGACGCGGGTACCGTGCGCGTGCACGTCGACGCCGTGTTCGAACTCGCCGACGGTGCTGCGGCACACCGAGCGATCGAAGAGGGTCACACTCGCGGCAAGATCGTGCTGCGCGTCTCGTAGCGGGCATCGGCATCCGCTGCCCGCCGGCAGTGCCGGTGGGATCTAGTTCTCGTTCCGTTCGCGGCGACGGCGGAACGTCAACAGCACGCCCAGTCCCAGCAGAAGAACGCCCCCGACGATGGCGGGAACGGGCAGGTCAACCCCGGTGCGGGATAGGGCGGCCGGCCGCGCCGCCGCTGACGAAGCCCCCAGAACTGCGACGAACACACCCGTGTCGGCGCAGGCCGACGACGAAAACGGCCCAGCGACCGCGTCGCGCAGGGACACCACGAGGCCCAGATTCGCCGTCTCGTTCTGCCCGGTCAGCCCGGTCACGTTCCTCATGTCGATCCTGACCTCGGCTCTCAGCGTCGCGCCGGCGGCGAGCGGCTGAACCGGCGCAAGCACCGCACAATCCGCGTCGCCCGCGAACGTCACGGTGGGCGCGGTGGGGTCGGCAGGGGTCGTGACGCCCAGGGTGAGGTACTGATTCAGCCCAGCGGATGCCCCCTCCGCACTACGCAGACTCACCCGCACGACCGCGGGCTGGTCGCTCGGGTTGTGGATCCACAGGGACGCCCGCATCGACCCATTCGGAATCAACGTCCCATACGCGTCGAACAAATCGGTCGGCAGACTGCTCGCGAAGTGCACACCGTCCAAGCTGACCTGCACGTCGCCGAGCCGGGCGTTGCTGGCCTGGGCAGCACTGGACAGAGATTTGGGCGCCGCAGCCGATGCCGGCCCGGCCGCACCGGCAAGTATCGGGAGCGCCAGCAACAGCGCCGAGGCCACGGCACCGAGCAGGCGCCCGCGACGAAGGGCACGTGCGCGGAATTCGCAAATAGGGGGCTGGGTATAACGCGGCTGCATCGATCAGACCACCGGGTGGCTATGGGCGCCGCGAGGACGACGGCGGCCGGCACGGACTCCAGCGACGAGCATCACAGCCGAGTATCCGAGCAGGGCCACGGCCACTGCCGGAATGATCAGCGCTCGGCTCGCCCCGTTGACGAAATTATTGGCATAGCCGATCAGCGGAACGGAATACCACAGTCGCCCCTGAATCTGGGCGGAGAGCACGAGGTCGGGATCGGGAAGACTGTTGTTGTCTCCCTGAAACTGAAAACTCCGGGCACCGTCCGTGGAGGAGCTGATCGCGGTGATGCGGTGGGTGATCACTGCCGGCTCGCCCGAGTGAATCTGATAGGTGGCGATATCCCCGATTACGAGGTCGTCGGTGTTGACCGGGCCGACCACGATCAGGGTGCCGGGCGGCAGGTGTGGCTCCATCGAGCTGGTCAGCACCGTCAGGGGGGTCGCGCCCGTGATCTTGGGCACGATGACCAGCAGAGCGAACAGCATGAGCACCAGCAGGAGCAACGCACCGCTGATGGCCAGGCCCAGGGCGTGCAGCAGTCCAGCCGGCCTGGCCCCCTTCGAACCGTGCCCCATCAGTTCGCCGCCGTCAATGTGAACTGCTGGGCGCTGCCGGCGCTGCAGCTTTGCGTCTGCAGCGCGGTTCCGGCTGTGTAACTCGGCACCGTGATGCATTCCGTTTTGTTCCTGTTCACTTGCATGACGAACTGGTACAAACCGTTTCCCGACAGTGTGCCGCCCCACTGCTGGCTGGAGTCACTCACGTTGCGTGTCGCCATCACCACAGCTGCCGTGGTGGTGCGCTGCCAGGCCAGCCCGGCCGCTGCCTGCGAGGTGATGAGGTAGTTGCTCGGATTGACTAAGTCATAACGCCACAGCTGTGTGGTCAGCGACTCGTTGCATACCTGCACTGTCACGGGTCCGTTCGCGTTGGTGGAACCCGTGACGCACAGGCCCCCACTCTTGACTCGGTACCAGCTGGTCGACGACGGTGACTGGCTGGTGGTCGCAGTGACGGCCGACGACATGGCCGAAGAGTTGCCTGCCGCGTCGAGCGCGTCGACGGTGTAGCTGTAGGTCGTGCCGACATTGAGGCCGGTGTCAGTAAAGGTCGTGCCGGCGACGACAGAACGGACCAGTACGGTGTCGCGATAGACGCGGTACGAGGCGATGCCGACGTTGTCGGTCGCCGCCGTCCACGCGAGTGTGGTGGCGGCATCCGTTGTCGATGACGACGTCAGGCCGGTCGGTGCGGTCGGAGCAGTCGTGTCGGGCACGGTCTGGGCCACGGCAACCGTGACGGGGGCGGCCTTCCAGTTGGTGCCGACCGCGGCGGTCAGGTCGAGCCGGGCGGCAACGTGGCCACCGCCGTAGGCAGCCGGAATGGGTGATGAGATCGAGGTGCGCACGCAGTACACAACGGACGAATCTGCGGCGACCGAACCAGTCAGTGTGGTTCCGCTCGTCCAGGTTCGCACCGTCTCGCTTCCGGGCAAGGTCGTCGACGAGGTGCAGTGGGCGGTGGAGGCGACCGGCCAGGTCGTCACGGTGATCGCTCCGGCGAGGCCCGCCGTCGCCGACGTGCCGGCGAGTGTGAGTGCGTACGTCGACGGCACCGCGCCGTTACTCACGGTGACGGGTTTCGTTGTCACCAGACTGCTCGCCGAGTAGTCGAAGTTGAGCTGATCGAAGCCCGATTGTGCGATGCTGATACTGCCCGAGGTCACGGATCCGGTGGCTGGGGATGCCGCGGTGGTCCAGGCGGCATGGGCGGCGCCGGAGGCCGCGAGCACGAGAAAGAGCACGGTGCCGAGCAGGGCGGCGGTGTGGCGCTGCCGGCGAGGTCGAGCGACAGCCTGGCGGCGTGAACGGGTCATGGTTTAGGCCTGCACTCCGATGAGAACGACGGAAAAGTTGGCAGCAGACGACGACTGGCTCACACTCGGGGCGCCCGCGGGCAGCGCGATCAGCACGCAGACTGTTCGGGACTGGGCCTTAGCGAGCGTCAGGCCCACCGCCGTCGACGGCGCACTGGCAAATGTTCCGCTGGTGCTGGGGATGACCGCGCTCGTGCACGCAGCCGAGCTGTCGACGACGGCGAGACCGATGGTGAGCGAATCGGACAGGGTCGAAGTAACAGCCGGCGCGAGGAGCGAGGAGCGGGTCACGGCCAGTGGCACGTCACCGGTGTTCGTGACGGTGACCGGGGCGGCAATAACCAGTCCCGGGTACAGGGGCACGGCGGGAAGGGCGAGGGCCGAGACCGTCATCGTGGCCGTTCCCGACGCTATCGTGGCCGAGGAGGTGGCGGCACTCGAGTTCAGGAGGGCGTAGGTGCCGCCGGCAGCGGTCGTGGCCAGCACGACTGCCAGAAGAGTGGATGCTGCGGCCAAGACCAGGGCCCGCGCGCGTAGCCGCAGGGTCGGCGCAGCACGGTGGCGACGACGCTCGGCAGGCGAAGCGGTGTGGCGGCCACGGGTTGTTTTCATGTGATCACCGCGCTTTCTGGTCGAACGGAGGAGCTGGAGGGAGAATCGCACCACCCGGGGTGCCCATCGTCGGGTGATGGGCACGCCAGGGACGGTGCAGGAGGTGGTGAAGACTAGGTGGTCTGAGTCAGGGTCACGGCGAGGGCGCCGAGGTTGACCGAGCCGAGCTTGGCGTCGTTCTCAAACCCGGGGGTACCGTTCTTGGGGAACGTCACGCTGACAGTCACCGTCGCGGTGCGGGTCGCACCACCGGTCGCGGTCGGCGTGATCGTGAGAGAAGGGCTGGTACCCGTAATGCCAGATCCGGTGATTGCCAAGGCTGCTGTCTTGGTGATGTAGCTCGCGAGCTTTATATCAGCGGGGGTCGCGGCATTCGTCGGCACGATTGAGGCCGGGTCAACAACGGCGGTTGCGACCAGGTTGTCGCCGGTCGCCGTGATGTCCACCGACTTCGTGTAGGTGATGGTGTCACCCGGTACGATGCGGTAGCTGCTCATCGTGATTACGGTGGAGCCGCTCTTCCAGACGCCGTTCGTCGGCGCGCTGTCCGCAATCAGCAGAGTTCCGGCGGTGATCGTTCCGCCGGCAATCGATGTACTCGAATTCCAGAGCGCGAACGTTCCCGCGCCGCCGAGCAGCAGGGTCAGTCCGGCGGCACCGGCGATAGCGCTAACGAGAAGCTTGTTCATAGTGGAGACCTTTCGGAAGATCGACTCAGGGGCGAGTGATACACACTATGCGGGACAGACAGATTTGTCTGTCCGTCGGTAACCCCCAGAATGGGGTTTAGGATAAAAGTCCATTCGGTACTGAATTAGTTGAAATCAACAGACAAATCAGAGTATTTCGTGATCAATCAGGAGAAAAGCAACGAAAAAGCGACATACGGGCGGGGAGACGAATTCGTTGTCGATCAGACGGGACAGACCCTTCTACCTCCGAATTGGTCTGGCCCGTCGCATGGTCCAGACTGGAGTTTCACGAGGAGACCGCATGACTTCAGATCAGATAGCCGACCACGTCGGGCCCGTCATAGTGTGGTTTCGCGACGATCTGCGGGTTGCCGACCATCCAGCCCTGCACGCGGCGATCAAGCAGGGGCAGCCGATTGTGGCCCTCTACCTGCTCGATGAGCAATCCGACGGAGTCCGCCCGCTCGGCGGCGCGGCCCGTTGGTGGCTGCACCAGAGTCTGCGATCCCTCGCCGGCTCCATCGCCGCCCTCGGTGGCCGGTTGATTCTGCGCCGCGGTGCGGCCGGCCCGATCATCGCCCGTCTGGTGCACGAGACGGATGCCTCCGCCGTGTTCTGGAACCGCCGCTACGGCCTCGCCGAACGCACGATCGACACCGCGATCAAGAGCGATCTGCGTGAGCGCGGAATCGACGCCCATAGTTTCGCAGCTTCGCTTCTGTTCGAACCCTGGACGATTCAGACCGGGCAGGGCGGCTCCTACTCCGTCTTCACCCCGTTCTGGCGGGCCTGCACCGCGGGTGCGCCGCCCCGCGTGCCCTATCCCGCACCCTCCGCTATTCCCGGCTGGGCGGGCGACCCCACCACGGCAGCCCTCGTCTCCGACGACCTCGACGACTGGGGACTCGAACCGTCGAGCCCCGATTGGGCGGGCGGGCTGCGCGCCGCGTGGACGCCGGGCGAAGCATCCGCTCACGCCCTGCTCAACACCTTTCTGGCCGAGTCACTCGCCCTCTACGCCACCGAACGCGACGAACCGGCCCAGAACGCGACATCGCGCCTGTCTCCGCACCTGCGCTGGGGCGAGATCAGCCCGCATCAGGTGTGGGCGGCGACAAACAATGCCCAGCGCGGGCTCAGTGGTAGCGAGTCGGCCAGCGCGACCCGTTTTCTGACCGAGGTCGGCTGGCGGGAGTTCGCGTACCACGTTCTTTATCATGCGCCAGATATCGCGACCGCGAACCTGCGCCCCGCCTTCGACGCTTTTCCGTGGCCGCCACTCGATCGGGATGCCCTGGCGGCCTGGCAGCAGGGTCGCACTGGCTTTGCCCTGGTCGACGCCGGCATGCGTGAACTGTGGCGCACCGGAAGCATGCACAATCGGGTACGCATGGTGACGGCATCATTCCTGATCAAGAATATGTTGGTCGATTGGCGTGAGGGCGAGCGCTGGTTTTGGGACACCCTGGTGGACGCCGACGCGGCGAGCAACCCGTTCGGCTGGCAATGGGTGGCCGGTTCCGGAGCGGATGCGGCACCGTATTTTCGTATTTTCAATCCCGACCTGCAGGCAGCCAAGTTCGACCCGCACCAGCAATACATTCGGCAAAACGTTCCCGAATACGGCACGGATGCCTATCCGGCGCCGCTCGTCGACCTCGGCGAGACGCGTCGCGCCGCCCTGGCCGCCTACGAAAGGGTCAAGGCCCAATCGGCAGGCTAGGCAGCGCGAACGGAGATTCGGGTCTTTCCCGCTGACTCTTTCGTCGACTTCGCACCGGGCCCGGCTGCGGACGACCCGGCGTACCAGATGCTCAGTACGCACATGATGAGGGAGCCTACGGCGAGCGGGTTTTGCAAGTACACAACGAGATAGCCAAGGTTGGGCACGAAGGCGGTCACGCCGCCAATAACATCCGCGCGTGGCACCGTGAACGGATCGCTCGTGTCGTTCGCGTCACCCTTGGTCGTTAGCGTTGCATCGTCGTTGACGGCCATGAGGCGGTGGGTGGTGCGATCGCCGGCACGCCGAAAAGTGATGACTTGCCCGACCTCGTATTGGTCAGTCTCAACGATCACGACGCTCGCCGGCGGGATAGCGGGGAACATCGACCCGGTACGCACGACGTAAGCCCCGTAGGGCAGGACACCCGTCGCCATGATGGCGATCGGGGTGAGCACGGACGCCAGAATGAGTAGCAGAATGACCATGCCTTTGAATCTCTTCACGGTGCGCCTCTCAGCTCGGAAAAAATTGGGGAATGGCTCGGACGTCGCTCACCAGCAGCGACGTCCGAGCCATCTCATCGAGCTCTACAGGCCCGGCGTCTGGCCGACCTGTGTGGCCACAATTTGGTAGGGGAGACCGTTACCAACGATGACCGGGTTCGGGGCCTGAACAGTCTTCACCGGGTAGGAGTTCCAGACTCCGCCGCCAAGCTCCGACTGGCCGGACATCTTTGCCGCATAACCGAAGCTGAACGAAACCGACCCGACAGCTGTCGGCGCCAGGTTCGATGCCAGCTTGATCATCTTCGGAACGGGCCAGCATCCGGTCGGCGCGAGGGTCCCGCAGCTCAGGTGCGCAGTGTCGTCCTGATCATCGCTGAGATTCGCGGAGTCGAAAAGAGCCGTGCCGTTGGCAGCCACATGGAACTCGCCGTAGGTGCCGAGGTCGTTCAAAGCGTGCAGGGCGTCCTTATTGTTGAACACAACCCAGACGTCCTGAGCGTTCAGACCCGTGTTGACGTAGCGGGACGAGACGGTCTGGGTCGTTCCCGGCAGCAGGTTCGAGAAGGCCAGGTTGAGAGAATCGGTGCCGGTTCCGTCAGCGCCAGCGATCTTGATCGAGCCGATCGTTCCGCTCACTGCGCCCTGTGCCGTGTCGCTGAAGTACGCGCCGGTCGGCCCCAAGGCAGCGAGGGCCATCGTCAATGCGACCGCAACGCCTCCGGCCCCGATGATCATTTTCTTGCGGTTTAACATAAGTTTCACGTCAGTCTCATCTCAAATTGTCAGTTCCGAAGTGAGATAATGAAATTCTTTCATTATCTATATTCAAAACAGTAGAGATGACATCCGCTCACGTATGCCCCCCATTGGGCACTGCTGTGCCCCCAATCTGGGGGATGGAACGGCGGCAGACCACGAATAACGAAGAAACGGGCAAACAGTTGCCGCCCCTGTGATGATGCCGGGGCCAGACAACCATTTGCCCGCTTTCGCGAACTCGCAGCGCTAGCTGCGAAAACTAGTTAGAAGAATCGAGCGTAGGCACCAACCGTGAGGAAGGTGGGGAACTCCGGCTCGAGTGCCGAGGTGCGCAGCACTGTGAGGGCGTCATCGAAGCGGTCGGTGGGGGTGCGCTCGAGGCCGTCCACGACCTCGTCCAGCACCTCCTCAACCCAGTCGGAGTCGATCCGGCGGCCCTCGGCCGTGACCGAGTTCTCGTGAATCCACTGCCAGAGCTGCGAGCGGGAGATTTCCGCGGTCGCGGCGTCTTCCATCAGGTTGTCGATCGCCGCTGCTCCCACGCCGCGCAGCCAGGACTCGATGTAGCGGAGCGCTATGAGCACGTTGCCGCGCACGCCGGCCTCGGTGATCTGGCCGCCGACCGAAGCAACGTCGAGAAGCTGGGCGGCCGTCACGTTCACCTCGGGGCGGGTGCGCTCGAGCTGGTTCGGGCGGTCTCCGAGCACCTTGTCGAATTCGGCCTGAGCGGTCGGGATCAGGTCGGGGTGCGCAACCCAGGAACCGTCGAACCCGTCGGTGGCTTCACGCTTCTTGTCCGCGGCGACCTGGGAGAGAGCCTGCTCGGTGACGGCCGGGTCGCGACGGTTCGGAATGAAGGCGCTCATGCCGCCGATGGCGAAGGCTCCACGACGGTGGCAGGTGGCGACGAGCAGTTCGGTGTATGCGCGCATGAACGGCACCGTCATGGTGATCTGCTTGCGGTCGGGAAAGACGAAGCGGCTGCCGCGGGCACGGAACGTCTTGATGATGCTGAAGATGTAGTCCCAGCGTCCGGCGTTGAGGCCGGCGCAGTGGTCGCGCAGTTCGTAGAGGATTTCTTCCATCTCGAAGCCGGCCTGGATGGTCTCGATCAGTACCGTGGCGCGAATGGTGCCGTAGTCGATACCCAGGCGCTCTTCGGCGTAGGTGAAGATGTCGTTCCACAAGCGCGCTTCCTTGTGGCTTTCGAGCTTGGCCAGATAGAAATACGGGCCGGTACCGTTCTCAATGAGCTTCTTCGCGTTGTGAAAGAAGTACAAACCGAAGTCGATGAGGCTGCCAGAGGACTTCATGCGGCGGTTGGCACGGTCGATGAAGGTGATGTGCTTTTCAACGAGGTGCCAGCCGCGCGGACGCATCACGATGGTCGGCGTCGACTCGTTCGTGATCTCGTACTTCTTGCCCTCGGGGCTCGTGAAGCTGAGCTGGCCGCGCACCTGGTCGAACAGGGTCAGCTGGCCCTCGATCACGTTGGTCCAGGTCGGGCTCGTGGCGTCTTCCTGGTCGGCAAGCCAGACCTTGGCGCTGGAGTTGAGCGCGTTGATGGCCATCTTGCGGTCGGTCGGTCCCGTGATCTCCACACGGCGGTCTTCGAGGCCGGGTCCGGCTCCCGCAACGCTCCAGGTGGGATCGAGACGGATGCTCTCGGTAACGCTGAGAAACTTGGGGTCGCGACCGTTGGCGGCATCCACTCGGGTCTGCAGCCGGGCCGCCAGCAGGTCGTGCCGGGTGCCGGCGAAACGCTCGTGCAGTTCGGCGAGAAATTCGAGGGCCTCTGGAGTGAGGATCTCGTCATACCGATCGCCGAGCGGGCCGGTGACCTCGAGGTGCGGGCGAATGGTGGCGAAGCTGCCGGTGGTCGTTTTCACCGTCTCGGAGTTGACCGTCTGATCGAGGGTCGGTTTGGGGGTGTTCATGGTCTGGCTCCTTGCGAAAGTAGGTGATACCGACAGGGGGCGAGCCGCAGCTGCGCGGTTCGCCCGATCTCAGGCGGAGGATGGTGGAGCGGTTCTGCTTCGGTCGAATCGGTGAGCGCGAGGGGTGAGCGGTCGCAATTCGAAAGTCGGTGCTTGCCTGTGCCTCCACTCTGCCGGGTCTAGGCACGGCCAAACCACAATCCATGCACAGAAGAAACCCTGTTTTTCTGATTGTGGAAACTTTTGTGATCTGCGACACTAAGGCCATGGTCCCCGCAGAAGCCCTCGCCGCACTGTCTTCGCTCAGCCTCGATGAGCCGGAGCTTGACGCGCTCACCCTCGGCCGCCGTATCCGGGAACTGCGCACCAACCGCCGCATGACGCTCGACGCCCTCGCCGCCGCGATCGACCGCGCCCCCTCCCAGGTGTCGATGATGGAGAACGGCAAACGCGAGCCACGCCTCTCCATGCTGCGCACGATCGCCCTGGCGCTCGGCACTACCGTCGAAGAGCTGATGCGAACGGATGCCCCCTCGGAGCGTGCCGCCCTGGAAATCTCGGTGGAACGTGCCCAGCGCGGGCCGGTGTTCCAGGCCCTCGGACTCCCCCGCATCCGGGTGAGCAAAGGCCAGAGCGACGACACCCTGCAGACCATCCTCAGCCTGCACAATGAAATCGACCGGCTCAACCGGGAGCGCGCAGCGACTCCGGAGGAGGCCCGTCGGGCCAACTCCGCGCTGCGCCAGATCATGCGGCAGCAGGACAACTATTTTCCCGAGCTGGAGGCGCAGGCCCTCGAGTTGCTCACCGCGGTCGGTCACTCCGGTGGCCCGGTGTCGCAGCAGCTCGTCGCCGACATGGCCACCCACCTGGGGTTTTCGCTGCACTATGTGAATGACCTGCCGCACTCCACCCGGTCGGTCACCGACAAGCGCAACGGGCGTATCTATCTGCCGACCGAGCGTTCGGCCTCGCGGGATTCCCGCTCGCCGATCGTGCAGGCCTTCGCGAGCCATCTATGCGCGCACGAAGAGCCGAAAAATTATGCCGAATTTCTGCGCCAGCGGGTGGAAACCAACTATCTCACCGCGGCGATCCTGCTGCCGGAGCGAGATGCAGTGCGCATGCTGACCGAGGCGAAGACCCTGCGGCGCATCTCGATGGAAGATCTGCGGGACGCCTTCGCGGTCTCCTATGAGACGGCCGCGCACCGATTCACCAACCTCGCTACCGCCCGCCTGGACATTCCGGTGCACTTCATGAAGGTGCACGAGTCCGGCACGATTATCAAAGCCTACGAAAACGACAATGTTCGCTTTCCGAGCGACGCTCTCGGTGCGGTCGAGGGCACCACGGTCTGCCGCAGCTGGACTGCCCGCACCGTGTTCGACGTCGAAGACCGCTTCAGCGCCTGGTACCAGTACACGGATATGCCGGCCGGCAGCTTCTGGTGCACCTCCCGCATTGAAAAGGCCAAGGAAGGCGAGTACTCGGTGAGCGTTGGGGTGCCGTTCGCACACGTGAAGTGGTTCCGCGGCCGCGAGACGGCAAACCGCGCCGTCTCCAAGTGCCCCGATGAGTCCTGCTGCCGCCGGGCTCCCGACAACCTCGCCGGGCGCTGGGCCGGGCAGTCCTGGCCTGCCGCACGAACCCCGACGAGCCTGCTCGCGGCGCTGCCCACCGGAACCTTTCCCGGCGTCGACCAGACCGAGGTGTACGAGTTTCTCGAAGCCCACTCGCCGCGCTAGCGCTGAGGGGCGCGCGCGGGAGAGGGATGGATGCGCATCCGCTCTGAAACAAACAAACCGGTACGTTGTAGGCAATACTTTTAGCTAACATTGTGATGACGTGAAAATGCTGGAGCAAGTGGCTTTTTGCGGTACCACGCACCAGAGATTGTCGGTTGGGCTTGTCCCACGCGTCGCCGCTCGTCTCGACCTACTGAAATGCGAGCCGACGATGTGTGACGCTCGTAGTGTGATACGTCGTCTCAATCGTGCCGTGCGGGCGGGACTTCCCTCGGCGGCACCGCCCATGAACGAGCTGCACGATCAGGTCGCTACTCCGTCACCGGCTGAAACGACCGCGCCCATGCCGTCACACTGGTTTCGCTCCGCGGCACTGCTCGATGTGCGCGGGCTTCAGGTCGCAGCGGCGGCGCACTCCGACGCACCGCGTGTGGTGCAGGGCATCTCGCTCTCCATCACCTGCGGCGAGGTCGTCGGGCTGGTCGGCGATGCGTCTTCCGGTGCTCTCGAGGTCGCCCAGTGCATAGCTGGCGTACTTCCGGCGCCGGCGACCATCCGATCCGGGTCGATTCTGTTCAACGGCGTCGAACTGGTCGGGCTGCCGCCACGATCGTTCTCCCGGCTGCACGACGCCCAGGTGGCCTACCTGCCGCGGAGCCCACTCGACGGCCTCGACCCGAACCTGACCGTGGGAACCCAGCTGGCCACACCGCTGCGTTCCGGCGGCGGCCTGTCGAAACCGGCCGCCTACGAACGGTCACTGGATCTGCTGGGCCAGGCCGGCGTGGAGAATCCGGAACACACCTTCACCGCGTACCCGCGCGACGTGTCGGCGACCTTGGCGCAGCGCGTGCATATCGCCAATGCGTTGGCCGGTAGCCCGAATCTGCTCGTGGCCGACGACCCGACCGACACCCTGAACGCGTCGGACAGTTCCGACATTCTTGAGCTGCTGAGCAGATTGCAGCGCGAACGCAAACTGACCATGATCTTCGTGACGCGCTCGGTACGCGTCGCGGCACTGATCTGCAATCGTGTTGCCGTGGTTCGCACCGGTGCGATCGTCGAATACGCGTCGGTCGCCGACCTGTTGGGTTCCCCTAAGCATCCGTACACCCGCGAGCTGCTCTACGCGGCCGAGAATGAGCCGCTGGGGAGCCGGGGCTTGTAGATTAGGCGCATGGAGGCACACAACCGGCCGGGCGCACGCGAAGCGATTTTCGCTCAGCTCGTCGACGCCGGCCGCACGGAGCAGGTAACCATTCGCCTCACCGACGCCATCATTCTGGGCGTTCTTGCCCCCGATGAACGCCTGCCGAGCGAATCGGATCTGGCGCGCCGCTTCGGCGTGGCCCTAATCACGGTGCGTGAGGGCCTTGCGGTGCTGCGCGATGCCGGCCTGGTCGAGACTCGGCGCGGTCGCGGCGGCGGCAGTTTCGTGATGAAAGCGGATGCCCCGCACAGCACGCTCGTGCAGGCCCGGCTCCACGGTCTGGCGCAGGTCGACCTCTCTGACATGGCCGTCCATTTCGCGACGATTGTCGAGGGGGGCGCCCAACGGGCTGCGCTGCGCGCCTCAGAACCCGACTCCGACCGCCTCGATCTGTGGCTGCGCGGCGCTGACTTCGCAACGGTCGCCGGGGCCCGCACCAACGCCGGCGGGTTCTACCTGGAGTTGGCCGTGCTCAGCCAGTCCGCCCGACTGGTGCGGGAGCTGATCCGGCTGCAGGCCGAATTCGGGCCTCTGCTGCTTCTAGGCATGACGGATGCCCGCGCCCGCCGGTCGCTGCTTGCGAGCAACCAGGCCATTGCCGGCGCCGTGCGCGCCAACGACGCAGCCGCCGCCCGGCAGTTCGCGACCGAGCAGGTGCGGAGCCTGGCCGAATGGCTGTTGAACGCGAAAGCCAGAGTCGAACGAGGCGGAGCCTGGGATGCCTGAGATTTCTCAGCTGCCGGAAGTGACGATCTCCGATTGCGCCGCCGCGGTGACTGCCTCCTTCGCGGACGCCTTCGCCGAGCTAGATGGGTGGCGAAACGAACTCGCTGACGGCGAAACCTCGGTGCGGCCGACAGACCTCGATGCCCACGTGGAGGGGCTCGTGATTCCGGCCCTCACCGGTGCCAGCCCGCTCTTCGTCGGCGCCGGATTCATTGCCGCGCCCGGCTACGTGCACGGCCGGGACATCCACTTTGCCTGGTGGCTGGGCCCGCAGGCCGGCAACCCGCTGCTCGGCAGCAGCAGCGCGGCCACCCGTCTCGACCTCGCCACCCGCGCATACACCGACTACGTGCGCGATTTTCGCACGCTGGAGTGGTACCAGGTGCCGCAGTCCACCAACCAGACGCACGTCACCGGGCCCTACGTCGACCGCCTCTGCACCTGCGAGTACATTTTCACCCTGACCATGCCGGTGCGCATCGGCGAAGGCACCCCGATGCTCGGCGTGGTCGGAGCGGACATCTCCGTGCGCCGTCTCGAGAGCATTGTGCTTCCGCTGTTTCTCGCGGCCGACCGGCCACTCGCCCTCGTCAACGCTGTTGACCGGGTGGTCATCTCCACGGACCCGACCGTACAGGTCGGTCAGCTCGCCTCGCATTCCGGTGACTCTGTGGCCTGCTCCGGCCTGCCGTTTCGAGTTCTCGTTGGTCCGGACCGGCTGCCTCGTTTTTAATCATCCGTTGCTATATCTTTGACAAACCAGAGTTTGCATCGGCGCCGGTTTTTGAGGTGCCCGACCAGTGAAGGATAAAGCCTATGACCAGCTACGCAGTCATCAACCCGGCCACCGGGGAGACAGTCAAGACCTACGACACAATCTCGGATGCCGACCTCACCGCCGCCATCACCGCGGCAGACGACGCCCACACCTGGTCGCGCTCCATCAGCGTCGAAGAGCGCGCGGCCCTCGTGCGCCGCGTGGCCGAACTGCACGTCGAACGCCGCCAGGAGCTTGCCGACATCATCGTGCGCGAAATGGGTAAGCCCGTGGAGCAGGCCCTCGGCGAGGTCGACTTCAGCGCCGACATCTACGCCTACTACGCCGACAACGCGGTGGAGCTTCTGAAGGACGAAACCATCAGCCTGCTCGCCGGCGAGGGCTCGGCGCTCATCCGCCGCAGCTCGCTTGGTGTGCTTCTCGGCATCATGCCGTGGAACTTCCCGTATTACCAGGTTGCCCGTTTCGCCGGACCAAACCTAATCATCGGCAACACCATCCTGCTCAAGCACGCCGAGCAGTGCCCCGAATCGGCCGCCGCGATCGCGCAGATCATGCTCGACGCCGGTTTTCCGGTGGGGGCCTACACGAACCTCTACGCTTCCCATGATCAGATATCCACGGTCATCGCCGACAAGCGCGTGCAGGGTGTCTCGCTCACCGGCTCGGAGCGCGCCGGAGCGGCGATTGCGGAGATCGCCGGACGCAACTTGAAGAAGGTCGTGCTCGAGCTCGGCGGCTCAGACCCGTTCATCCTGCTATCCACCGACGACCTCGATGAGACCGTCGGCGCCGCCGTGGCTGCTCGCCTCGACAACAACGGCCAGGCCTGCAACGCGGCCAAGCGCTTCATCGTCATCGAGGAGCTGTACCAGCCTTTCTTGGATAAGTTCACGGCGGCAATCAATGCCGTCGAGCTGGGCGACCCGACCAAGGACGGCACCGGACTCGGGCCACTTTCCTCGAAAAAGGCCACCGAAACTCTCACCGAGCAGGTTGCGCGCGCTGTGGCTCAGGGTGCCACCCTCGTCACGGGCGGAACCTCTGAGGGCAACTTCTACGCCGGAACCGTGCTCACCGACGTATCGCCCGGCTCCGATGCCTTCCACGAAGAGTTCTTCGGCCCGGTTGCACAGATCTTCAGCGTTCCCGACGAGGCCGCCGCAGTCGCACTGGCCAACAACACCCCGTTCGGCCTGGGTTCCTACGTCTTCACCACCAACCCGGAGCAGGCACTGCGCGTGGCCGACGGCATTGAGGCTGGCATGGTGTTCATCAATTTGGTCGGTGCCGACGGTGCCGAGCTGCCCTTCGGTGGCGTCAAGAGAAGCGGCTCGGGGCGCGAACTGGGCCGTTTCGGCGCTGACGAGTTCGTCAACAAGAAGATGATCCGCATCGGCTGACATGAAAGCTCCCGACACAAGCGGTGGCGGCGGGTTGCTTGCGGGGTGACGAGTTCAAGGTTTGAGCTGAGGAGCAAGTGACCCGCTGCCACTGCGACGCACAAACTGGTCATTCGGAAAATCAATCATCCGGTTCTATAGCTTTGGGGGCAGGCATCCGTTATGTTAAGGCTCACACATTGACGTGTACCGCCGGGTGGGAGGCGTTTCGGCTGGATTGAAAGGGCATCATGTCCGTAGAGGCTTCCTCCAAGAAGGGCATCGGCGACGGCGACCACCTGAAGGTGCTCGGGTACGACGATTCGTTCCACCGGTCCATGTCGTTGTGGGCGAATTTTGCGCTCGGATTCACCTACCTGTCACCGCTCGTGGGTGTCTACTCGCTGTTCGCGCTGGCCATGAGCACGGGTGGCCCGCCTTCGCTGTTCTGGCTCTTCATCGTGGGCACCGGGCAGTTGCTCGTGGCGCTGGTGTTCGGCGAGGTCGTCTCGCAGTATCCGATCGCGGGCGGTATCTACCCCTGGACGCGACGCCTCTGGGGCAAGCGCTACGCCTGGATGGCGGCCTGGGTCTACATCTGGGCGATGCTCGTGACCATCACGGCCGTCGCCGAATTCGGCACCGGGTTTCTGGCCAGCCTGATCAATGCCCCGGCGACCAAGGAAGTCACCCTCGGCCTCTCGATCGCTTTCCTGGTCGTGGCATTCGGCCTGAACTTTTCCGGCACGAAGACACTGGCCCGCGTGGCCCGGATCGGGCTCGCTGCTGAACTCATCGGCGTCGTCGCCGTGGGGCTGTATCTGCTCATCTTTCAGCGCCACCAGGAATTCAGCGTGTTCTTCGACTCCATGGGCGTGCAGGGCAACGGCAGTTACGCCACGGCATTTCTCGGCGCGGCACTGACCGGACTATTCCTCTTCTACGGTTTTGAGGCGTGCGGCGATGTCGCCGAAGAAGTCGAGAACCCGGCCCGCGGCATCCCCCGCGCCATGATTCTGACGATCTTCGTCGGCGGGATATCGGCCCTGCTCTCCTTCAGCGGGTATGTGATGGCCGCACCAAATTTGCAGGACGTTGTCGACGGTGTCGATCAAGACCCGATTCCGGCGATTCTGGATGCCGCGCTCGGCCCGATCGGCGCCAAGATCTTTCTCGTCGTCGCCCTCACCGCTTTTCTGTCGTGCGTGCTGAGCTTGCAGGCCGCGGCAAGCCGACTGCTGTTCTCGTTCGCTCGCGACGGAATGGTTCCGGGGCACAAATGGCTGGCCACAGTGTCGCCGCGCACCGCGGTGCCGACCAATGCGTTGATTGTGGCGTGCTCGATTCCGGTGGTGCTGTGCCTGATCATCTACGTTGGCAGCGACCAGGTCCTGACCCAGATCACCTCGTTCGCCGTAATCGGCATCTACGTGGCATTCCAATCCGTGGTGCTCGCTGCGTTGCGCCAGCGCATCAAGGGCTGGAAGCCGGCCGGTCCGTTCAGCCTGGGCCGGGCCGGTTTCGTGGTCAACGTGCTCGCCCTCGCCTACGGCATCTTTGCCATGGTGCTGCTCGCGGTGCCGGGCTCGAGCGGTGAGTTCTTCAGCGACTACATCGTGCTCATCGGTCTGTTTGTCGTCATGGGGAGCGGCCTCATCTACCTGCTGGCGGCTCGGCCCGACCGCAAATCGCTGGCACCAGAGGGAGACGCCATTGAAGTCGCAACGCTCCTGCGGGCGCACCCCGACCACTAGACCCCGCCCGAGCTGGTGATCACCCAGCGGATGCGTGCGCCCTATGCACCCATCCACCGGGACTCGGCGCAGGCGCGGGCATCCGCTTAATGCAAGCAGGGCCCGTCCGAGGACGGGCCCTGCTTGGTGAAGCTGTTGCTTAGATGCTGTTGACGTCGAGCTGGATGCCAGGACCGAACGTGGTCGAGACGACACCCTTCGTGATGTAGCGGCCCTTGGACGAGCTCGGCTTGAGGCGGTTGATCTCCTCGAGCGCAGCGGAGATGTTCTCGTTCAGCTGATCGGCCGAGAAGGAGGCCTTGCCGACGACGAAGTGCACGTTGGAGTGCTTGTCGACGCGGAATTCGATCTTTCCGCCCTTGATGTCGGACACGGCCTTAGCGACGTCGGGCGTCACGGTTCCGGTCTTCGGGTTGGGCATGAGGCCACGCGGGCCGAGCACCTTACCGAGACGGCCGACCTTACCCATGAGCTCGGGGGTCGAGACGGCGGAGTCGAACGAGGTGTAACCAGCGGCTACCTTCTCGATGAGCTCGTCGCCACCGACCTCGTCGGCGCCGGCTGCGATAGCGGCTTCGGCGGCGGGGCCGGTTGCGAAGACGATGACGCGGGCGGTGCGGCCGGTGCCGTGCGGGAGGATGACGGTTCCACGAACCATCTGGTCGGCCTTGCGGGGGTCGACTCCGAGGCGGAGGGCGACCTCAACCGTGGAGTTGAACTTTGCGGAGCCGGTCTCCTTGGCGAGGGCTACGGCCTCGGCCGGGGTGAAGACGTTGTCTTCGCCGATTTTGGCGGCGGAGGCGCGGTACGCCTTTGACTTGGTTGCCATGTTGAATCTCCTGTATGTACTTCAGAGTGTGGTGCGAACCTGGCAGGCTCTTCCACTAAATGCTGAGGGTGCTTCCGGCGCCGTGTGGCGCCGATGCGGGGGTGTGCTTAGGCGCTGACCGTGATGCCCATAGAGCGGGCGGTTCCGGCGATGATCTTCGCGGCGGCGTCGATGTCGTTGGCGTTGAGGTCAACCATCTTCGTTTCGGCGATCTCGCGGACCTGGGCCTGGGTGAGGTTGGCAACCTTGACGGTATGCGGGGTTCCGCTGCCCTTGGCGACGCCGGCGGCCTTCTTGATGAGCTCCGCTGCGGGCGGGGTCTTCAGGATGAACGTGAACGAACGGTCGTCGTAGACGGTGATCTCAACGGGGATGACGTTGCCGCGCTGGGCTTCGGTCGCTGCGTTGTAGGCCTTGCAGAATTCCATAATGTTAACGCCGTGCTGACCCAGTGCCGGCCCGATGGGCGGTGCGGGGTTGGCTGCGCCGGCCTTGATCTGAAGTTTGATCAGACCTGTAACCTTCTTCTTCGGTGCCATTGTGTTGTCCTTCGTATTGATGTGCGAGCAGCCCGGGGGCTGCTCTCCCGGTGGCCCGGATGGGCCCCGGTGGTTTGGGGGAACCAGCGTGGATTGCCCTGGTCGGGCATCCGCTGTGCTGGTTAGAGCTTGGTGACCTGATCGAAGCTGAGCTCAACCGGAGTCTCACGCTCGAAGAGCGAGACGAGCACGATGAGCTTGCCGCTCTCCGGCTTGATCTCGCTGATCGAACCGGGCAGGCCCGCGAACGAACCTTCCTTGATCGTGATGGTCTCGCCGATCTCGTAGTCGACCTCGGCAGCGATGACGCGCTGCGCCGACTTTCCGGGAGCACCGCCAGCCTTGGTCGGGGCTTCGACGATCTCGACGAGTCCCTTGAGCATGCCGAAGGCTTCTTCGAAACGCAGCGGGGTGGGGTTGTGGGCGTTGCCAACGAAGCCGGTGACTCCCGGGGTGTGGCGAACAACCGACCAGCTGTCCTCGTCGAGGTCCATACGAACGAGCACGTATCCGGGGATGCGCACGCGGGTGACCATCTTGCGCTGGCCGTTTTTGATCTCGACGACATCTTCCATCGGAACTTCGCACTGGTAGATGAAGTCTTCCATCGCCATGGACTGCTTGCGGTTCTCAATGTTCGACTTCACGCGACGCTCGAAACCGGCGTAGGAGTGAATGACGTACCACTTGCCTGGCAGAAAGCGCAGTTCCTTGCGGAACGCCTCGTACGGGTCGACCTCTTCATCGGAAGGCTCGGTCTCGCCTGCAGTTTCGGCGGTGACGGCCTCGTCTTCGTCTTCGACGGCTTCAACGGACGCGTCGGCTTCTTGCGCCGAATCGATGTCGAGTGCGTCGTCGACGATGGCGTCGGCTTCGGGATCGGATGACTCGGCGAGGGCGTCGAGTGCAGCGTCGAGGTTGACCTCCACGTCGTCGTTCTCGTCGATGACGTGCAGGGCGACCTGCTCGGCCGCCTCTGCGGAAGTCTCGTCGGCGGCGAGGGTGTTGCCTTCCTGCGCCTCGTCTTCCTCGGAGGACTGCTCGGCGGCAGTGGCCCAGTCGACATCGTCGTGCTTCGTCTCAGTCACTAAATCTCAATCCCTAATTTTTGTACGTGTGCAAGTTGTCTGGGCACGTTGCGTGCCGGTGGTGTGGGCGTTCCGCCGGAGCGGATGCCTTCGCTGCGGATTAGCCCGGCGTGCCGAACACATAGAGAACCGCGAGGCCGAAGACCCAGTCCATGGCCGAGACGATGCCCATCATGATGATCACGAAGACCAGCACGACGCCGGTGTAGCTCAGCAGCTCTTTACGAGTCGGCGTGACGACCTTGCGCAGTTCCGCGAAAACCTGCTTGATGAACAGGGACAGCCGAGCGAAAGGACCGCGATTGGACTCGCGGGCAATTCGTGCGTTCGCGACGACTTCCTCACTAGGTTCGTCGACAACTTTTCGGGCCACCTGTTACACCTCTCATGGTCGGCAGACTTCTACCGATGTGCAGGGCGGACAGGACTCGAACCTGCAACCTGCGGTTTTGGAGACCGCTGCTCTACCAATTGAGCCACCACCCTATGGAAGCAAACCCGCCATGCAGAAGCCACTTTCGACCGAGCGTGAACACTCGGAAAAAGGCGCAAAAAAGCATGGCAGAATTCAACTACCTGAACAAGTCTAGATCACGGACCGGCCACTGTAAAGCTGAGACGAGTTCGCGCAAAAGCGCGATCCCTGTTCCAGTGCCAGCTTGCCACACTATCGCGGCAGACGGGATTGCGACCGTCGACTGGTCAGCGACCGTCCAGTCGCCCGATCAGCTTCTGCATCGCGGTCATGGCTCCTCCGAGCACGGCCGGGATCCCGCCGCCGGGGTGTACCGACGCGCCCACCCGCCACAGCCACGGACGCGCCAGGCTGGTGTAGCCCGGCCGGTGGAACGGGCCGCTCTGCCAGAGTGGGTTGGTCGCGCCGTACAGCGCACCTCCCGCGGAGCCCCAGCCTGCGAAGTAGTGCGGGTCGAGCACGACATGATCGCGGAACAGCTCGGTGATGGGCCGGCTCAATCCCACGGCCGCGCTGACCCGGTCGATCTCGTGGGCGACCCAGGGAGTGTCGAGATCGTAGTGTCGGCCATCGGCAGGCGCCGTGAGGAGAACGGCCACCGTCGCTCGATCGTTGGGATAGATTTCGTGTGGCCGGTAGTAGTTCAGGAATGCCATGGTCTGGTCCGGCGCAACGACCGTGTCCAGACTGCGGTGGAGGGCGGCCGGGTCGTCGGGCAGTACCACCGAGTGTGTAGCCGTTCCACGGGGCAACGGCGTATCCAGGGACGCGTAGATGGCCACTCCGGAGCAGGACAGTGGCCGCTGCCGTGCGCGCGGTGCGCCCAGGAGCTCGTCGAGAACGCCGCTGTCGAGACCGCTCACGATCACATCAGCTTGGTAGGTCGCCGACGTGGTGGTCACACTCCCCTGTTTGACCGATTTGACGGGCTCACCCAGGTGCAGATTCGCGCCGGCGTGCACGGCGAGCCGGTAGAGCGCCATCGGCACCTCGTTCACACCTCCCTCGGGCACCCATACGCCGTCCGTGGCCATAATTGCCGGCATGCTCGCATACAGCGCGAGGGTCCGTCGGGGCGAGACACCCGCGTTGAGGGTGTGTATGGCGATGATTTCCCGCAGGCCGTCGGGCATCCAGGTCAAGCCATCGAGAAAGCCACGCGTGGTCAGCCGTCTGCCGTAGAGACGGAAGACCCGGCGCACGGCCGGCAGCGAAGCTGGGCTGGCTGGGTCGGTTGTGAGCATGCTCGTGACTTCGGGGCCCAGCCCACCGTGTTCACGTTCGAATCGGGTCCAGGCCGCATGCCACGGATGCCCCTGCGGAACCGGCAGGGTGACGCTGTCCCCCGCAAAGAAATACCGACCGACTTCGGGCAGTCTCTTCAGGGTCAGCGCGGCGACCGCCGCAGCCTCGGCGGGAGCGGACCGGCGGGCGCCGAGGGCGTCGTAACGAGCGAGTAATTCTTCCCAGACCGGCGGGAAAGTGACTAGCGCGGGCCCGGTATCCACCCGCTGCCCGTCGATCTCGAGGCGCCTGCTCTTGCCCCCGATCCAGTCGGATCCCTCCAGCACGGTCACCGCATGCCCGGCGCGGGCCAGCAGCGCGGCGGCGGTCAGCCCGCCGATGCCGGCGCCGAGCACGACGATGCGCAGGGGAGTCGTTGCCGTGCCGGATCGCTTCATGGGTATGTTCCTAACAGAATGGCGGCCACGACCTGGGCGCCGGCGACGGAACCGGCGACGTAAGGGAACACGATCGAGTACCGATATAGCCGGCGGGCCGTCGCGGGTATCGGGTCGCGCCCCAACGACATCACGAGCCAGCCGGCGATGAGCAGGTTGACCAGCGCTACCGGCCAGCTGATAAGGGCGAAACCTACGGTGGACAGGGCCCACCAGATGGCGCTCCACACCGTTGCGCCGCGCGCGCCGAGATGGACCGCGGTGGTGCGAATACGCGCCGCGCGATCCTCATCGATATCCTGGACCGCGTCATAGGTGTGTTTGGCGACACTCCAGGCCATCAGCCCGATCGCCGCCGACCAGATCGGCCGCTCACCGACCGCAAGCGGCACGAACACCAGCGGGAAGGCATAGGCAGCGTTACTGAGCGAATCCACGTACCGCCGGGCCTTGAAGCGCAACGGCGGCGCGGAGTAGAAGACGAAGATGAGGGCATAGGCCATGATCCAGGCAAGCGCGGCTGGCGGCAGCGTGAGCAGGAAGTAAGCCACGAAGGGCACGTTGGTCAGCAGTACCCCGATAACGATGGGGCGCACTTCGGAGCCAAGGATGCGTGCCCCCTCAAGGCCACCCTTTCGGGTGTTCTGGGCATCCGTTGCCTGGTCGAAGATGTCGTTCACACCGTAGATCAGCAGGTTGAAGGGCAGGGTCACCCAGAGGAGCAGAGGAAACACATCCCAGCGCCACAGGTCTCCCATCAGCCACATGGCGATGACGGTGGTGCCGATTGTGTTCACCCAGAGCACCGGACGGGAGATATGAATCAGGCGGGTGAGCATTTTCTCACTCTAGCTAGCCTGGCGAGAGATCTCGCCGCTTGAGATCTCGCGCCGGGCGATCAGCAGCCTGGCTATCTCCGCAATTGCGCCCCGAAGACCCTCTAAACCGGCCCGCGCGCCGGCCCGACGAGTGCAGCGCTGGTTCACTCGCGGGTGCACTGGCTAAGCTCAAGCTGTGGCTCATGAACTCAAGCGAATTTCTACTCGGATCGGCTCTATCGCGGAGTCGGCGACCCTCAAGGTCGACGGAAAAGCCAAGGCCCTGCAGGCGGCCGGGCGGCCGGTGATCAGCTTCGCCGCCGGGGAACCCGACTTCCAGACACCAGAACATATCGTGGAAGCGGCCTTGGCCGCCGTGCGCGATCCGAAGAACTACCGCTATACCCCGGCAGCGGGTCTTCCCGAGCTGCGCGAGGCGATTGCCGCCAAGACACTGCGCGACAGTGGACTCGTGGTTTCGCCCAGCCAGGTCGTCGTCACGAACGGCGGCAAGCAGGCGGTCTACCAGGCGTTCGCGACCCTGCTCGATCCGGGCGACGAGGTCATTGTGCCGACCCCGTACTGGACCACCTACCCCGAGGCGATCCGGCTGGCCGGTGGCGTGCAGGTCGATGTCTTCGCCGGCAGCGACCAGGGCTACCTCGTGACGGTCGAGCAGCTCGAAGCCGCGCGCACCCCGCGCAGCAAGGTGCTGCTCTTCGTCTCACCCTCGAACCCCACCGGGGCGGTCTACTCGCCTGAGCAGACGCGGGCCATCGGCCAGTGGGCCGAAGACAACGGCCTCTGGGTCATCTCCGACGAGATCTACCAGAACCTCACCTACGACGGCGTGCGAGCAGTCTCCATCGTCGAGGCCGTTCCAGCGCTGGCCGACCGCACGATCCTGGTGAACGGTGTCGCCAAGACCTACGCCATGACCGGCTGGCGCCTCGGCTGGATGGTCGGCCCCGCCGACGCCATCAAGGCGGCGGCGAACCTGCAGTCGCACCTTTCCTCGAACGTGTCAAACATCTCGCAGCGCGCCGGAATCGCCGCGCTCAACGGCCCGCAGGACGCCGCTGAGGCCATGCGGGTGGCCTTCGATCGCCGCCGCAAGCTCATCGTCGCCGAGTTGAACAAGATCCCCGGCGTCGTGACCCCCATCCCGCAGGGAGCCTTCTACGTCTACCCCGATGTGACCGGGCTGCTGGGTCGTTCGTGGGGCGGCGTCACCCCGACGACCTCACTCGAACTGGCCGACCTCATTCTCGACCAGGCCGAGGTGGCCGCCGTTCCCGGCGAGGCCTTTGGTCCTAGCGGATTCCTGCGCATGTCCTACGCGCTCGGCGACGATGCCCTCCTCGAGGGAATCCAGCGCCTGCAGAGGCTGTTCGCCTAGTACGGCATCCGTCGACTGATGGATGAAGGAGGCAACCATCAGAGGAGGTACGGGGGGCGCGGAAGTGAGATCATGAATCCATGACAGCCACACCCCCGGTCGTGCAGGTGCGCGACCTGCAGAAATCGTACGGCAGTGTCGAGGCCGTGCGCGGCGTGAGCTTCTCGATCGAGGCCGGGGAGACCTTCGCCCTGCTCGGCCCGAACGGTGCCGGCAAGAGCACGACCATCGAGATTCTCGAGGGCTACCGCGACCGCACCGGCGGCGAGGTGAGAGTGCTGGGCGTTGATCCGCACCGCGGCGGCCTGGATTGGAAGGCCCGCATCGGCATTGTGCTGCAGACCAGCAACGAGAGCGGCAATGCGACCGTGACCGAGCAGCTGCGCCACTTCGCCGGGTTCTATCCCCATCCCCGCGACGTCGACGAGGTCATCGACGCGGCGGGTCTGCGCGAGAAGGCGAAAACCCGCATCAGCAAGCTTTCCGGCGGGCAGCGCCGCCGAGTGGATGTCGCCCTCGGCATTATCGGACGCCCCGAGCTGCTGTTTCTCGACGAACCGACCACAGGCTTCGACCCCGAGGCCCGGCATCAGTTTTGGAACCTGATTCGAGGACTCAAGGCGGAAGGCACCACCATCCTGCTGACGACCCACTACCTCGACGAGGCCGCGCAACTCGGCGACCGTGCCGGAATCATCGTCGGTGGCCGGCTCATCGACATCGGCCCGCTCGACACAATCGGCGGAGCGGATGCTCGCGTTCCGGTCGTGCGCTGGCGTGACGGCAACGGATTGGTGCGCGAGGAGCGCACGAGCCGCCCGGCGCAGGTCGTGGCGGACCTGGTCGCCAGCGGCAAGGGCGCCGAACTCGAAGGTCTTGAGGTGATCCGACCAAGCCTCGAAGACGTGTACCTGTCCCTCGTGCGCGGTCACGAAGCGACGGCCGCCGGGAACGAAGCTGCCATGTCCGCCCCTGAGGCTCGGCCCGATCCAAGCCGGCTCACCGACAAGGACGTGCGAGCATGAGCGCCACGATGATGGACACCCGCCCGCAGCACACAGCTCCGAGCACGCTCGCGCTCGGCCTGTCCCGCATAGGCTATGAAACACGCCTGTACTTTCGCTCCCCCGACACCCTGTTGTTCACGTTCTTTTTCCCCTTCATCATGCTTGGCATTTTCACCGCCGCGTTCAGCTCCTCCGGAAATATCGGTGCCAATCCCGACGGTACCGGCGGCGTCAACGTGGGCGCCTACTACCTGCCCGGAATGCTCGCCGCCGGCATGCTTCTCTCCGGTGTGCAGAACCTCGCCGTCGATATCGCCGGCGAGAAAAGCGACGGCACCCTCAAACGCCTGGGCGGCACCCCGCTGTCCCCGCTGAGCTATTTCCTCGGCAAGATTGGACAGGTGTTCGTCACCGCAATTCTTCAGGCCGGCCTCCTGCTTCTCGTGGCGCGACTGGTGCTCGATATCGCGCTGCCGAGCGAACCGGAGAAGTGGGCAACCTTCGCCTGGGTGTTTGTGTTCGGCGTGATCACGAGCGCGTTTCTCGGCATCGCGCTGTCGGCGGCGCCTCGGTCGGGGCGCAGCGCCACGGCTGTTGTGGCTCCCGTGGTGCTCGTGCTGCAGTTCATCTCGGGCGTCTACCTGCAGTTCACGACGCTGCCCGAGTGGATGCAGAACCTAGCGAGCATTTTTCCGCTCAAATGGATGGCGCAGGGCATGCGTTCTGTCTTTCTTCCGGAAAGCTTCGCTGCTGCCGAGCAGAGCGGCACCTGGGATTTGCCCTGGGTGGCCGGCGCCCTCGGCGTCTGGCTGGTGCTGGGGCTCGTGCTGAGCCGGGTGACGTTTCGTTGGATTCGACGCGACGCGTGAGCCTGGCCTGAGGCCCGGGCGCTAGAGCAGCTTGCGCTCGAGCGCCCAGGCGGTCAGCTCGTGCCGACTCGACAGCTGAAGTTTACGCAGCACGGCCGAGACGTGCGTTTCGACGGTCTTGGCGGCGATGAACAGGGTACTGGCGACCTCTTTGTAGCTGTAGCCGCGGGCGATAAGGCGCATCACCTCGGTCTCGCGGGCGGAAAGCCGGTCGAGTTCCTCCGTGGTTTCGGCGGTCTCGCCGGCGACGGCGCCGAAGGCGTCGAGCACGAACCCGGCCAGACGCGGCGAGAACACGGCATCCCCCTCGGCGACGCGGCGGGCAGCCTCGGAGACTTCAGCCCCGGAGGCGCTCTTGGTGATGTAGCCGCGGGCGCCGGCCCGAATGACGCTCACGACGTCGTCGGCGGCGTCGGAGACGCTGAGCGCCAGGAACAGTGTGTTCGGTGCGCGCGGCGCCGCCTCCCGAATGACCTCGGCGCCGCCCCCACCGTGCCCGCCGGGCAGGTGCACATCGAGCAGCACGACCCGCGGCTGCAGGTCGATCACACGCGCGATCGCCTCGTCAACTGTCGCCGCCTCGCCCAGCACTGTGATGTCGGCGTCGAGTTCGGCGCGCAGCCCCGACCGAAAGATGGAGTGGTCGTCGACGATGAGAACCCGCAGTCCAGCGGATGCCGCGCTCGGTTCGACGGCCGCCCGGTCGCTCGGATTCTGGTCGGTCATCGCACGCTCGTTTCGGTGTGGTGTTCATCGGTGGCGGGCGCGGTCGCCGCCGGCAGGGTCAGCAGGATCTCGGTTCCGGCGCCGCCCGGACCTGGCCGCACGGCGGCGGTTCCGCCCGCCCGACGCATGCGCCCGAGAATGGATTCGCGCACGCCGAGGCGGTCTTCGGGGATCTGGTCGAGCCGAAAGCCCGAGCCCCGGTCGGTGACGCTCAGTTCGATGCCGCGAGCCCCCGTCTCGAGGTAGACCGACACCGCGCCGCCGGCATGCCGAGCCGCGTTGAGCATGGCCTCGCGGGCGGCGGCGACGAGTGATTCCGGGGCATCCGTGCTGCTGGAATCGGTGCTGGCGGCCGAGCGCACGCCGACACCCGCCCCGACCGTCACCACCTCGAAGTGCACCGCAAAGTCTGCTTCGATCTCCCCGGCGATGCGACGCAGCGCGGCGGCCAGATCGGTCGCCGGTTCGGCGCCCGCGGCGCGACTCCCGGTGAAGAGCCACTCGCGCAGTTCGCGCTCCTGCGCGCGGGCCAGCCGCGCGGCGTCGCTGTGCGGCCCGGCCTTCTGCTGAATGAGTGCGAGGGTCTGCAACACCGAATCGTGCAGGTGCGCGGCGATGTCGGCCCGTTCTGCTTCGCGGGCGCGCGCGGCGCGCTCGTCGGCGAGGTCACTCCACAGGCGCAGCAGCCACGGCGCGGTCACCACGGCGACACCGAGCAGAACGGATGCTGCCGCCAGAATAACCGTCCACGCGTTCGGATTCGTGCCGGTCACGAAAAACAACAGAATCCCGACCGCGACCAACACCAGCGCCCCCAGAATGCGCACGAGCAAGGCTGAGGATTGCTGGGCCGCACCGCTGCGAATGTCGGCGAACTGGCGCCAGGCGAGCGCGGTTCCGGCGAGTACGACAATGGCGGGCACCACCACGGCGAGTGGAATGTCGGCGCCAAGGCGGCTCGCCACGAGGGCGCTACCGGCAGCCAGCAGGGCCAGGCCGAGCAGAATCTCGGTGACGGGCGCGGCCCGGGCGGAGTCGCCATCCGCTCGGGCGAACCCGCTCCGGCCGTTTGTGGCGTCGGAACCCGGTAGTGCCGCAGCGGCCTGAACCGGCTCAGCGGAAGCGGGGGGAGCGACCGGCGACCGGGCGAGGCTCGACTTGGGCAGCGGGTCGACTGCGGCCGCTCCAGAAGGAACTGTCGCCCACAGCCAGGCATAGAGCAAGGCGCCGAAGCCTCCGCAGAAGCTGAGCAGCACCGTGACCAGGCGCACCGTGGAGAGGGGGACCCCGGTGTGCTCGGCGAAACCCGCACACACTCCGCCGACGAGGCGGAGCCGGGGCCGGGTCATCCGTTCGGTTCTCACCTGTTCATCCAAGCACGCCCCAACTCCATTGGAGGTGTCCCCGCAATCAATCAGGGTTCAATCAGGGTCATCCCCCATGGCAGCGGTCTCAGCGCGCTGTCAGACTCGGATCATGACCGACACACCGAGGGCCCAAACACCTCGTCCTGACCAAATCACCCGCTTCTTCGAGTGGATTCGCGGAAGCGGACTACACCGTGACGGCGACCGCTGGATCGCCGGAGTCTGCGGCGGCGTTGCCGCCCGCACCGGGCTCGACCCCCTGATTGTGCGCGGCATTGCCGTTGTGATCGCCATCCTCGGCGGCCCCGTCGTCTTCGCCTACGCCGCCGGCTGGGCGCTGATGCCCCGCGGCGCCGGCCGCATCTACGCCGAAGACGCCATTCGCGGGCGGTTCCAACCGGCCATGATCGCCATCGGAGCGCTGCTCCTGTTCACCGTCGTGCCCCTGTTCCGCGGTTTCTGGTGGAACGGCCCGGCCGGTTTCTGGGCCCTCCCCGACTGGCTTTCCGGCATCTTCTCGTTCGGGTGGGGGCTGGCAATCACGGCCGGTATCGTCTGGCTGATCGTGTATCTGGTGCGCCGCAGCAAGAGGTCTCCCGATTCGAGGCCCGGTTTCGGACCATTCGCTCCCCCGGCCGGCCCCACTGGACCAACGGGCCCGTTCGGTGCGGGCAGCGTCTACGACCCGCGACCGGATTCCGCCCCGACGAGCACGTCAGCGGCGACCGCCACCGACACAGCCGCCCCGAGCCTGGCTTTCGCGGCCACGAGCACGGCCACGGCCACCCCCTATGCCCCGACCAATCCGTACGCGACCGATTCGGCCAGGAGCATCCGCTCGGAACAGAATCGAGCATGGCAGGAACAGAACCGCGCCCGCCAGCAAGCCCACCGCGCCCGGGTGCGCGCCCGCCGTCCCGGTGCCGGCTACAGCGCCATTGTGCTCGGTCTGGCTTTGGCCACCGGCGCCGTAGCAGCCTGGGTGAATTCGAGCGGCGTCTGGTCGCCGGACGCAGTGATTCTCGGCCTCGCCTTTGCACTCGGAGTGTTGGCACTCGGCATCGTGGTCGCCGGCATTCGCGGTCGCACCGACGGCGCCATGGGCGGTTTCGCCTTTCTGGCGGCGGCGACCCTGGTCGTGCTCGGCGTGTTTCCGCAGGGCACGCAGTTCTCCGCCGTCGGCAACACCGTCTGGGTGCTCAGCGCCAATTCGGCCATAGCGAACCCCGACACCAGCTACGCCATGATCGTGGGGCAGTCCACCCTCGACCTGAGCGATTTCGACAACCCCGTTCTCGACGAGGACGCCGTCATCGACGTCTGGCTGCTCGCCGGCGCCACCGACATCCAACTGCCAGTGGATGCACCGGTGCGCGTCGAATCGCACGCCCTGGTCGGCGGCGTGGAGTATTCCGGCCGCGCTGTGGCCGCTGAAAACGGCGAGCACACCGGCGTGTTCGCCGTCGATGCGCGCACCTTCAATGCGAACAGCCGCAGTGACGGGCCGCTCGTGCGCATCTGGACCCTCGCCGGCGTCGTCACGCTCGATTCCTCCAACAACTAGGACCCCATCATGACTACTCCGCTGTCCTCCAAAAACCCCGACGCCGATCAAAGCGGCGCCAACGCCCCCACCGAGGATTTCTCCGTGAACCCGGCCGGCGACGCATCGACAACCGCGAAGCTGTCGGACAATCCAACCGTTCCCTACCCGGAATCGAGCCGTGCCCCGCGGGAGAACGACTTCTTCGCCCCAAACACCGACCTGCCGACCGCTGCCACAGCCACACCCCGGCTGCGCCCCCGCTTCGGCACGATTCTCTGGGGCATCCTGCTCCTGGCATTCGCCACCTACATGGTGGTCTTCACGCTGCTTCCGGCACCGCCGGATCCCACGCTCTGGCTGCTCGGCGGTGTGATCGCGGTCGGGCTCGGCCTGGTCGTGGCCGGCATCGCCGCCGCCGCTCGCCGCGCAGACTGACCAACACGCCGCCTGTCGATTAGAGCGTCAGCCCCACGAGCACCGGTTCGGGCTGCAGGTTCACGCCAAACTCGGCCTGCACCCGGCCGAGCACGTACCGGGCCAGTTCGGCAACTTCCTCGGCGGTGGCCCCGCCGGTATTCGTCAAGGCGAGGGTGTGCTTGCTCGACACCGCTGCCTTCGATCCCGGCAGACGAAACCCCCGGCCGACCCCGGAATGCTCGATCAGCCAGGCCGCACTGAGCTTGACCAGGCGCACGGGTTCCTCGCCGGGAATGGGTCCGACGCCCATATATTCCTCGAGGGGAATAACTCGGTCGGCCGGCTCCGCCTTGAGCTGCCAGCGCGGCGCATCCATTGGCAGGGAGCGCGCAAAGGTCTCGGTGACGATCGGGTTGGTGAAGAAAGACCCCGCGCTGTAGGTGTCAGGATCGTTCGGGTCGAGCACCATGCCCTTGCCGGCCCGCAGACCGAGAACGGTCGCTCGCACCATCTGAAGCGGCACCCGGTCACCGAGCTGCACGCCGAGCGCCCCGGCCAGTTGGGCATACTTCAGCGGCTGACCGAGGGTGCTCCCCAAAACGGATGCCTCGGCTGCGGTATCGTGCAGCTCCAGTTCGATTGCGAGCACCACGCCGCGCAGGCCCTGCTTGAGCGCCGAGGTGCGGTAGCCCAGCGCCAGGTCTGCGCGTTCGAGCCGATCGACCTCACCGGTCTCGTAAGAGAGAAAGTCGATCGCGATCAGGCTGTCGGAGAGCTCCTGACCGTAGGCGCCAATGTTCTGCACCGGGGCGGCGCCGCACGATCCGGGAATGCCCGAGAGCGCCTCGATGCCGGCCCAGCCGTGATCGACGGCGTAAGCCACGAGGTCGTCCCAGGGTTCGCCGGCCTGTACGCGCAGCCGTACCCGGGCGCCGACGTCGGCGCCGGCTTCAGAGACGGCCGCATCCGCGGCATCCGCTTCGCTGCTCTCAGGTGCAGCGGCGAGTACCTCGATGCCGCGGGTCACCACGTTAATCACGATGCCGTCGAAGCCCTCATCAGCGACGACGGTGTTGGAGCCGCCACCCAGCAGGAGCCAGTTTTCGTCCATGCCCCAAACGACGAGGGTCTCGTTTATGAGGTCCTGCTCGGTGACCGGGGCCACCCTGGCGGCTGGCGGGCCGCCGACCCGAAACGTGGTGAGCGTGCTCAGTGCAACTGGTTCAATCATGATCAGCCAAGGTTGACGCGCGCCTGCGCCTTGCCGAGAACGGTCGCGCCGTTGAAGGTCACCGTGAGGTCGATGCGCGCCAGCCCTTCTTCGAGATCGAGCGCGCCGACCTTGGCGACCACGGTGACGGTTGCGCCATCCGTTGCGTCAACGAAGACCGGGCGGGTGAATCGCACCTGGTAATCGATGACCCGGGCGGGGTCGCCGGCCCAGTCGACGACGGGTTGCACGGCCAGGCCCATGGTGAGCATGCCGTGGGCGAGCACGCCGGACAGCCCCACCGACTGCGCGATATCGTCGCGATAGTGAATGGGATTGAAATCACCGGATGCTCCGGCGTAGTGCACGAGGGAATCGCGCGTCAAGGCGAAACTCGCCTCGGCGACGACGTCGCCGACCGTGAGATCGGTCACTGATCTGATAGGTGCGGCGGGGGTCATTCGTCTCCCCTGACGACGAGGGTGGAGACCGCGGTCACGACGTGTGCGCCGCTCGCATCAACGATGGTGGACTCGGCGGTGACCATGGAGTGGCCGCCGAGGCTCTTGATGCTCGTCACCGCGAGGGTCGCCGTGAGTTCGTCACCGGCGACAATCGGGCGGGTATAGCTGAAGCGCTGGTCGCCGTGCACGACGCGGGTGAAGTCGATTCCGCCATCGGGTTCGGCCAGAAGTTGGGCCAGGGTGGCCTCCTGCACGACCACGGCGAACGTGGGCGGAGCGACGACGTCGGTGTGGCCGGCCGCGCGGGCCGCCTCGGGATCGTGGTTGATCGGGCTGGTCGCGAACACGGCGCGGGAAAATTCGCGCACCTTTTCACGGCCGACAAGATACGGTGCGACCGGCGGAAAGACCCGCCCCTGCAACTCTGGGTTCACTGACACCCGTCGAGTCTACTAAGCGCGGTCACGAGCACCCGGCAACAGGGCGCACACTATTAACCGTGAATTGTGTATCCGTGCGCCTCGGTGACCCCGAGGTAGCCCCTCTTCTGCTTGACCTGCACCGCGAATACGAAACGCGCTACGGCGACGGCGATTCCGTGCACGACGTCGACGGGGCCGAGTTCGATCCGCCCAGCGGCGGCTTTCTCGTGCTCGTCGACGGCGACGTGACCGTGGCCGGCGGTGGCCTGCGCCAGTTCAACGCCACGACCGCCGAGGTCAAGCGCATGTGGACCAACCCGAACTACCGCCGCCAGGGTCACGCGAAAACGATTCTGCGCGAGCTCGCATCCCTCGCCCGAACCCTCGGCTACGAGCGGATGCGCCTGGAAACCGGCTACGCCCAGCCCGAAGCGCTCGCCCTGTACCGCAGCCTCGGTTTCACCGACATCGGCAACTACGGCATCTACGAGCGCGCCTCCGGCTTCGAACTCGACCTCAGCTGACAGGTGCAGTGGGCGCCCGGCCTGGTCGAGACGCGGTACCCATTCACCGTAACGGCTCCAGTCTTCTGGCGACCGCGAGCCTCCGCAAATCACGGCCACGTCTATTGCACACTGTTACCCCGTTTCGCGGGTGGGAAAGGGCGCCGGGGAGGTAGCGTTAGAGGGCTATGCAAAACAAATTGACTCCGCACCCCGACCTTCCGATCGACCTTCCGACCGAGGAACGCATCCGCGCCGCCGTCGCGCACTACGGCGAGTCCGTCGTCATCGACAATTCCGTGGCACTGTTGCGCGCCAAGAATGCCGGAAAGGACTTTCTGCTCTACGCCGGCGGGCGCCACGCCCTCGGCATCCTCGAGGGCGCCCCAGCCCTGTACTGGCCCGAGCTGTGGGGCGCTCGCGCGCTGCTGCACGTGTGGGGAGAGTCGGCTGCACCGTACATCGTCGTCGGGCTGAACAACCAGGCTTGGCGGGTGCGCGAAATGTGCGCCAAGGTCGTGCTGCTGCGCGGCCTGCAGGTCGTCCCCAAGCTCGTGCGCCTCACCACCGATGAGCACCCCCGGGTGCGCGCGGCGGCCCTGCACGCCCTCGCCGACCAGGGATCCACCGCCAACATCGCCACGATCGAGGTGCGCCTGCGCGACCCCGACAAGGAGGTGCGCCGAGCCGCCCAGCAGGCGCGCGATGCAATTCGCACTCGGCTCAAGTTCACCGACGCGGTTCCCGAGACCATCGCGTCTGAAACAACAGCGCCCGAAACGAACGCGCGTGCAACGGACGCCGAGGCCTAAGCGAGCCGACCGATCTGCCTACGGCCGCCGGAGCAGCGCTCCCTCGTGCCGACAGGTCGCCGCTGCGGTCAGCATGGCGTCGGCCAGCAGCGACTGCCAGCTCGCGGCATCCTGCGGTACGCCGTCGTGAACGATCGTGCAAACGGATGCTGCCAGCGTCGCATCCCCGGCACCCATCGTGTCGATGACCGGGCCAGCGAGCATGGCGATGGGCACGCTGATCTGGCCTTTATCGGCGAAGGACACCGAGGCGCCGAGGCGCCCGGCTGTTGCCAGCACCGTGTGTGCGCCGCTCGCAACGAGTCGCTCTCGCAGCTGCTCGAGCGTGCTGTCGTAGAGAAGGTCAGCGTCTTCGTCGCCGACCTTCACGAGCAGGCTGCGCGCGGCGAGTGCCTCGAAGTTGCGCACGAATCGGGGGCCGTCGTGCAGCATGCCGGCCCGCGGATTGGGGTCGATGACGAGGCGTCGTTCCGGGTCACTCACGCAGGCCGCGAATGCCTCGGTCTGCGCGGTGTCGTCGAACGGAAAGCAGCTCACGACGACCAGCTCGGCGCTCTCGAGGGCCGCGCGCTCCGCCGCACCGAACTCGATGCGGCGTGCCTTCGCTGCCGGGTTGAAGAAATAGCGCGGCTCGCCGTCGGTGCGGTCGGACACTGCCCGCGACGACCCGAGCGGGCCGGTGGTTGCGATCAGCTGCACGCCGTATTTCTCGAGAAATTCGCGAATCACCGCGCCGTCAGCATCGTCGCCGACCATCGCGATCAGGGTCGTCGGCAGGCCGAGCACCGCCAGTCCGACCGCGACGTTGAGGGCGGCTCCGCCGGCGAATTCCCGGCTCGCCTCCGAATCACGCAGCACGTCGATCAGAGCATCGCCGACGACAACGACGCGGGTTGGAGCGTTCTGTTCAGGCATGGGGTCCAATCTCTGCGAAAGGCGCGAACGATGAGCTCGGTCGGTGCACTCTAGGCTAGGCCCAGCTCACGGCACGCGCGGCCCCGACCAAGCGGTGCCCGCACAGCAGGTATGGGCACAGCAACGGCCGGCAGCAGGAGTCCAGTCTCCTACTGCCGGCCGTCAGCGGTTATGCCGGGTTAGACGCTCTTGCGCCCCGACATCGATCGCATGAGGAACATGATGACGGCAATGACGGCGAGCACAATACCGACCCAGAGTAGAAACTGAAGCGACTCCACCAGGCCGCCAGTAATGAGCAGCACGACCGCAATAATGGCCACAATGATGAGCAGCGGATTCATGGTCCAACCTTTCATTCACGCGCGGGAAAATCCCGATTGCCCAGATACTACCCCCTCACGGGGGCCGCAAGCAGATCCCGCGGGCGGCATCCGCTTCGTGTCGCGTGGTCCCACCACGACCAAAAGCAGCCACCCGATTACTCTCGTCGTTACCATTGAGCAATCCGCACGCTCGGGGCTGGATGCTTTCGCTCCCGGCTGCCGCCCTGTCTGGAGCCCGATGCGACACTTCACCCTCACCCAGTTGCGGTACTTCGCCGTCGTGGCCGAGCTGCAGAGCATGACCCAGGCCGCCGCCCGATTACTGGTGAGCCAGTCCGCCGTCTCCACGGCGATGGCGCAGCTGGAGCGCACCCTCGGCGCCCAACTGTTCCTGCGCAACCCGTCGACGGGGCTCAGGCTCACCCCGACCGGGCGCAAGTTCGCGCTCGACCTGAAGGGGTTCCTCGACCACGCCGATTCCCTGTTTGAATCGGCCTACGGAGCGGCCGAAACGCTCATCGGCGAGCTGACCGTCGGGGTGTTCTCGCCGCTGGCTTCGTTTCGGCTGCCGGCCATTCTCAAGGCGTTCGAGGCCACCCATCCCGGCGTCGACGTGACCTTTCTGGAGGCCGACCTCGCCTCGCTGCAGACGGCGCTCCGCGAGGGGCGATGCGACCTCGCATTGATGTACGGGCACGGACTCGGCGCCGGGTTTTCCAGCCAGGTGCTCGAACGTGTTCCTCCGCACGTTATTGTTCCCGCGGGCCACTGGGCCGCGAATATCCCCGGCCAGGAGGTTGCCCTGCGCGACCTTGCCGGAGAGCCGCTCATACTGCTCGACCTGCCGCACAGCCGGGAGTACTACGAGAGTCTGTTCGCCCTGGCCGGGGTGGCACCCAACGTGCGCCACCGGTTCGCCGGCTATGAAACTGTGCGGTCGTTCGTGGCCCAGGGCCACGGCTATGCCCTGCTCAACCAGCGGGTCTACAACGACGTGCCGTATTCTGGCGGTCGGGTCGTCCCCCTGCGCCTGGTTGACGAATTTCCGCCGAGCGAGGTCATGCTCGTGCGGCTGAGCACCGCGCTACCGACCCGCCGAGCGCTGGCCTTCGAAGATATCTGCCGACGCTTGTATGGGGCGGCGCGTCCCTGACCCATCACCAAAATCGATGCGCTCGGCCATGAGAATCAATTGGACACGGGTGTTTCGCAGCGCGCAAGCTTGACCACAATCGGCCGCGCACTCCCGGCAGCGCTCGTCTTTGACCGGGATCCCGGCTGCAGTGATCAAGGAGGATCAGTGTTCGAGCAGATAATTCACGTGTCGTCCCGGTTACAGACCAGCGGATGCGCGGCAATATGACCGACACACGGCTCGCCAAGAGTTCACCGGCCAGAAACGCAGCGGCGAGCGCCGGAATCATCGCGATCGTACGGTGGGTGTCATGACCACGACCGCAGCCATCGCCCCGATCAGTCCGCCAGCCGAGACCACTCCCCCGAAGAAGTTGACCGGCCTGCAGAAACGCGTCCTACTCGGCGGCAGCATCGGCCAATTCATCGAGTTCTACGACTTCACCCTGTACGGATTGACGGCCGTGATCTTCTCCCAGCTGTTCTTTCCCAGCACGGACCCGATCCTCGCCCTGCTGGCCACCTTCGCCACCTTCGGTGTCGCGTTTGTCGTGCGCCCGCTCGGCGGCTTGTTCTTCGGCTCCCTCGGCGACAAGATCGGGCGGCGCAAGGTGCTCGCCATCACCCTGCTCGCCATCGGCACCGCGACCGCCTGCATGGGGTTGCTCCCCACTTTTCACCAGATCGGCTTCTGGGCCCCCGCGCTCCTGCTGCTCCTGCGCCTCGTGCAGGGCTTCTCGGCCGGCGGCGAATCGGTCGGTGCTCCCTCCTTCGTGTTCGAACACGCCCCGATCGGCCGCCGCGGTCTCTGGCTGAACATCACCATCGCGGCGACCGCGCTGCCGTCGGTGTTCGCCGGCACGATGATCCTCATCCTCAGCCAGAGTATGTCCGACGACTCGTTCACCGCCTGGGGTTGGCGCCTGCCGTTCCTGATCGCCCTGCCCCTGGCCCTGTTCGGCGTCTGGATTCGCAGCAAGACCAGCGAGAGCAAGTCGTTCACCGACGCCCAGGCAACAAAGACCAAGGAGTTCAGCCCGGTCAAGGAGACCTTCCGAGAGAACAAGCTGCGCATGGTGCAGGTCATCTTCGTAATGGGCCTGACCGCGATGGGTTTCTACTTTCTCTCGGCCTACTTCGTGGCATACGTCCAGACCACCGGAAACCTCAGCCGCGAACAGTCCCTGCTGGCCAACGCGGCCGCCCTCGCCCTGTACGCCGTGCTGCTGCCAATCGGCGGGCACATTGGCGACAAGGTCGGGCGTAAGCCGATGCTCATCGCCGGGTCGGCCGCGATCGCGGTGCTGGCCATCCCGAGCTTCATGCTCGTCACGAGCGGCAGCCTGCCGCTCGCTCTGCTCGGCCAGATGCTGTTCGTGATCCCCCTGTGCATCTACGGCGGCGGCTGCTACACCTTCTTCGTCGAGATCTTCACGACCAGAACCCGCTTCACGAGCGCTGCCGTGAGCTACAACCTCGGCTACGCCATCTTCGGCGGCACCGCGCCGCTCGTCGGCACCGCCCTCGTCGCCAGCTCGGGCGTTTCGTTCGCCCCGGGCTTCTACATGGCCGGCGCGGCCGCGATCGTGCTCCTGCTTGTGACCCTCACCAAGGTGCCCGAGACGCGGGGGCGTCTGGGCTGAGCGTTTGCAGCATCCGTTCACGCATTACTCGCCTAATAGAAGGAGTCCATATGTCATCTGCTGACTTTCTGACCGACTTTCACCACGTTGCCACCATCGGGGCCACGCCCCGCAACGGCGTCGACCGTCAGGCGGCCACCGCCGAAGACGCACAGAGCCGCGCCTGGTTTTCGAATTGGATCACCGACGCCGGCTACACCCTGCACGTTGACGGCATCGGCAACATGTTCGGGCTGATCGAGTGGACGCCAGGCGCCCCCTACGTGCTCGTCGGTTCACACCTCGACAGCCAGCCGCTCGGCGGGCGCTTCGATGGCGCTTACGGCGTGCTCGCCGCATTGCACGCGGCCCGCAACGTCGACGAGCTGGTGCAGGCGAGCGGTACCGTGCCGCCGTTCAACCTCGCCGTCGTGAACTGGTTCAACGAAGAGGGCGGCCGTTTCGCTCCGAGCGTCATGGGCAGCAGCGTCTTTGTCGGCCTGTTCGACCAGGAGCAGATGCTCGACGTGACCGACCTGGCCGGCGTGACCGCCCGCGCCGCCCTGGCCGAAATCGGCTATCTCGGCACCGACCCGCGCCCGGTCACGGTGAGCTACGCCGAGATCCACATCGAGCAGGGTCGCATCCTGGAACGCGAGCAGATCGCGATCGGCGTCGTCGACCGCAGCTGGTACACCCAGAAACTCGACATCGAGGTGCTCGGAGAGCAGTCCCACACCGGGGCGACCGCCATGGCCGACCGGCACGACGCCCTCGTCGCCGCCGCGAAGATCATTCTCATGGTGCGCGAGGTCACCAGCGACTTCGCCGACGAGGCCATCGTGTCGTCCGTCGGGCAGCTAACCCTCGAACCCAACTCCCCCATCGTGGTCGCCCGCCGGGTACGCCTGGTCGCCGACCTGCGGAGCGGCGACCCACAGATCGTGCAGGCGGCCCGCGCCACCCTGCTCGAGAAGATCGCGGCGCTCGCGATCGAGCACGAGATCAAGATCAACGTGACCGACTTCGATGTTCGTCCGATCAGGTATTTTCCTGAAGGAGGCCTCCAGCTGGCCGAAGCGGCCGCCGCGCGCGCCGGGCTGTCCACCCGCCGAATCCAGACCATGGCCGGCCACGACTCGGTCGCGATGAACACCATTGTGCCCTCGATCATGCTGTTCATTCCGAGCGTCGACGGTGTCTCGCACTGCGAACGTGAATTCACCACGGATGCCGACATGGTCGCCGGGCTCGCGCTGCTCACCGAGGTGACCACGGCTCTGGTCAGCGGGGCACTGGTCGACGGGGCTTTGGTCGATCCGGCCGAGGCTCCCGCACTGGCCTCTACGGCCCGGGCGTAGTCGGGCCGGGCGTGATCAGCCGCACCGAACCCGCTCCCACCCAGTCGAGCGCCACCACCACCAGCATGACCGACCTGGCCTATCTGGGCGCAACCGAGGCGCTCGGCCTGTTCCGGTCGCGCGACCTGTCACCGGTGGAGCTGCTCGAGGCCGTGCTGCAGCGTATCGACGCGGTCAACCCGCGCGTCAACGCGCTCACCGAACAGCTGACCGATGAGGCCCGAATCGCGGCCCGCGACGCCGAGCGGCAGTACCGGTCCGGCGGTCAGCTCGCCCCGCTGCTCGGGCTGCCGGTCGCGGCGAAGGAGAAGCATTCCCTCGCCGGGCACGTGCTGAGCAACGGGCTCGTCGCCCAGCGTGACGTGGTTGCGAGCGCGAATCATCCGGTGATCAGCCGCATACGCTCGGCCGGCGGCATCGTGCATGCGCGCACCACGACGCCTGAATTCTGCTGCGCCACGGTGACACACTCCCCGCTCTGGGGGGTCACGCGCAATCCGTTCAACCGCGATCTCTCTCCCGGCGGCTCCTCGGGCGGATCCGGCGTCGCCCTCGCGGCAGGGTTTGCGCCGCTCGCCACCGCCTCGGACATCGCCGGATCGACCCGGCTGCCAGCGGCCTTCACCGGCACCGTCGGGTTCAAAGCACCCTTCGGTCGCATCCCGGGCGTCGCGCCGCTGTCGGCTGACCACTATCGCGGCGACGGGCCGATGGCCCGCACGGTAGCGGATGCCGCCCTGCTCGCCAACGTGATGGCCGGCCAGCACCCCGGTGACCATGTCTCGCTCGCCGCCGCTGCGCCGCTGCCGGGGATGTGGCCCGCGGTCGCGGGCCTGCGCATCGCCCTGTGCATTCGTCTCGGCGACTACCTGGTCGATCCCGACGTGGAGGCCAACACCCGCGCCGTGGCTGCGGCCTTGCAGAGCGCCGGCGCGATCGTCGACGAGGTCGAACTGCCCTGGACCACGGCCGAAATTCACCGAGTATCATTCACCCACTTCGGGCATATTCTGGGCCCAGCGATGGAGGACGAGACCCGTGGCGCCGATAGAGCTCTCGCCGCCTACACGGTGCAGTTCATGACGGATGCCCGGGCTGCGGCCGCCGATACCCGCTTTCTTGACGGTCTCTCCGCTGAAACCCGCATGCAGGGCGAACTCGCCGCGGCGATGACCGGGTTCGACGCCCTGATCTGCCCGACCTCGGCCGTCGCCGCGCTCACGGCCGAGGGTCATTATCTTGACGGCATCACGGCCGGCGGCGAGCGCCTTGAACACTACTGGCAGGGCCACATGACGGTGCCGTTCAATATCGCGAACCGGTGCCCGGTGCTCGCGGTGCCGAGCGGCCTGGCCGACTGCGGCATCCCCACCGGGGTGCAGATCGTCGGGCATCCGTTTGATGACGGCACGGTCTTTCGCGTCGGCGCCGCCGTCGAACAGGTGCGCCCGTGGGCGCATCGCTACGCACTGATCGGCGACTGACGCTCGTGGCACGTATTTGAGAAGACGGCCCCGGTTCAAACCAGTGCCACGTTCTCAAACACGTGCCGCGAGGCCCGGCTCGCTCAGTAGGTCGGCAGCGCGGGCTCGATCTGCTTCACCCAGGCCAGAATGCCACCCTCGACCTGGCGCACATTCTCATAGCCGCGGCGCTGTAGCTCAGCCAGGACAGCAGCAGAACGCGGCCCGGCCTTGCAGTGCACGATGATGTCACGGTCGCGGGCGAGAACGACCTCCCCCGAGAGGATGCCGCCTTGCGGCACGAGCAGCGCGCCATCGATGTGCACGGTGTCGTACTCTTCCGGTTCCCGAACATCGATGAGGTCGAAGTCGAGCTCGCTGCGCGCCCGGGCAGCGAGCAGGGTGGCTAGTTGCTGCACCGAAATCGCATCCGTGGTGGATGTTCCGCAGAACAGGTCATAGTCGATCAGCTCGGTGACCGCTGCGGTGGCCGGGTCGCGTGCGATGCTGATTTCGCGCCAGGTCGCGTCGAGGGCGTTGAAGAGCACGACCCGGCCGAGCAGCGTGCGACCCACCCCGGTGATCAGTTTCACCGCTTCGGCGACCATCGTGGCGCCGATGGTTCCGCACAGCATTCCGAATACGCCGCCCTCGCTGCAGCTCGGCACCGAGCCGGCCGGCGGGGCTTCCGGATACAGGTCGCGGTAGGTCGGGCCGTGCGTGTTCCAGAACACGCTGACCTGCCCGTCGAAGCGCAGAATGGACCCCCAGACACACGGTTTGTCGAGCAGCGCGGCGGCATCACTCACCAGGTAGCGGGTGGCGAAGGTGTCGGCGCCGTCAATGATCAGGTCGTACTGGGCGAACAGGTCGAGGGCGTTCGCCGACGACAGCCAGACATCGTGTTGGTGCACGGTGACGAGCGGATTCAGCTCGGCGACGGCCGCCGCGGCGGACGCCAGTTTCGAGCGGCCGAGGCCCGAGGTGCCGTGGATGATCTGGCGTTGCAGGTTGCTGAGATCCACCGTGTCGTGGTCGACGATGCCGAGCGTGCCGACCCCGGCGGCCGCGAGGTAGAGCAGCACCGGCGAGCCGAGACCGCCGGCGCCGATCACGAGTACGCGCGCATTTTTCAGCCGCCGCTGGTTGAGCGGGCCGATCTCGGGCAGCAGAATGTGGCGCGAGTACCGCTCGCGCTCGGCCGCCGTGAGGGCCGCGCCGGGTTCGACGAGTGGCGCGAGAACGAGCGTCACAGGTCGGGCCGCCCGGCCATCGGTGACGACGCCAGGGCCAGCTCACGCCGCGGGATGCGGCCGGCCAAGGAGGCACGACGGCCAGCGATCACAGCGTGCCGGAAGGCGTCAGCCATGAGAACTGGGTTCTGTGCGCGCGTGACCGCGGTGGCCAGCAGCACGGCATCGCAGCCCAGCTCCATCGCGAGGGCCGCGTCAGAGGCGGTGCCGATTCCGGCGTCCAGCACCACCGGAACGCCGGCGCGGGCCACGATCAGCTCGATATTGTGCGGGTTGAGAATGCCGAGGCCTGTGCCGATCGGCGCCCCGAGCGGCATCACGGCCGCAGCGCCCAGGTGTTCGAGCCGCAACGCGAGCACGGGGTCGTCATTCGTGTAGGCGAACACCGTGAAGCCCCGCGCGACGAGCTGTTCGGTGGCCTCGACCAGCTCGACCGCATCCGGCAGCAGGGTCTGCTCGTCGGCGATGACCTCGAGCTTGATCCAGTCGGTCGCAAGCGCCTCCCGCGCCAGCTCGGCGGTGAGCACGGCCTCGCGAGCGGTGAAACAGCCGGCCGTGTTGGGCAGCACGCGGATGGAATTCTCCACCAGCAGCTCGAACAACGAACCGGTGGCGGCCACACTGTGGCGCCGCATTGCGACGGTGGTCAGTTCGGTTCCGGAGGAACGCAGTGCAGCCCCGAGACCATCGACGCTCGGGGCTCCCCCGGTGCCCATGATCAAGCGTGAGGTCAGCTCAACGCCGTCAATGACGAGGCTGTCCGGGGTCGTCGGCACGGTCATCCTCCCTGCACCGCGGTCACGATTTCGATCTCATCGCCCGCTGTCACCGCGGTCGACCACCAGAGGCTGCGCGAAACGACCGCGGCGTTGCGGGCCACGGCCACCCCGACGCGGCTTCCGTCGACTGCATGGCCGTCGGTCGCGATGGCCCGGCCGGTGATCTCGGCCACGAGGTCGGTCACGGTGCTGCCCGGTTGAACAGATCGTTGCTGGCCGTTCACGGCGATGGTTACGGTCACGAGTGGCCTCCTTTCAGTGAAACGGATGCGGGAGCGCGGCTCGAAAATCGGTCCGGTCGAAAGGCCCGCCACCGATCGTCGGCGATTCCCTCGATGAGCTGGAGACAGTGCTCGGCGGCGACCGGGGTGAGCAGTACGCCGTGGCGGAAGAATCCGGTGGCGACAATGAGGCCGGAAATGTCACCGTCAGCGCCCCCGACGCGACCGAGGAACGGCGCGTTGTCGGGGGTTCCGGGCCTGGCGCGGGCGGTCGTTTCGATCAGTTCGAGTTCACTGACCGCGGGCAGCAGCACCTGGGCGTCTCGCAGCAGCTGATAGACGCCGCCGGCCGACACCACGCCCGAGCCGTCTTCGCGCTGGGTGGCTCCGATCACGAGCGTTCCATCGGTGCGCGGAACCAGATATACCGGCACACCGTGCACCAGTCCGCGAACGGTGCAGGTGAGCAGGGGTTGCAGGTGCTCGGGCACCCGCAGCCGAAGGATGTCCCCGTAGACCGGGCGAAGCGGCAGGTTGAGGTGTTCGGGCAGCCCGCCCAGTGCTGCCGCTCCGAGCCCGTTGGCCACGACCACCTCGGTGGCTGTGACCGTTGAGCCGTCGAAAAGGGCGACGCCGGTGACGCGGGAGGAGGCATCCGCTGAATTCTCGTGCAGCAACCCGCTGGCCTGCACGCGTATGACGGCGTCCTGGCCGTGGCGCGCGAGCTCCAACTGGATGCACTCGGTGAGCCGGCGCGGGTCGACCTGATGGTCTTGCTCCACCACAAAGGCGCCAGAAATCTGGGGGCTGAGCAACGGTTCGAGCACCCGCGCTGCGCGAACGGTGATGGCCTCGACGCCCAGTCCGTTGACTACCTGCACGCCGTGCAGGTCGGCGAGCGCCTGCCGGTCGGCCGCGTCTGCGCCCACATTCAGGGTTCTCGTACGCTGGTAACCGGTCAGGTAGCTGTCGGGCGCGAGCGAGTCGATGAAGCCGGGATACAGGTTCGAGGAGGCGAGCATGAGCTCGAGCAACGCCTCCTCCTGGTAGTGCAGTTCGCTGACCGCGGCGAGCATTCCGGCCGCAGCAAAAGTGGCACCACCGGCCGGATCCGGGTCGATGACGGCCACCGTGCGGCCGGACTGCGCTACAGCCCAGGCGATGCCGAGCCCGATCACGCCGCCGCCGATGACGGCTACGTCGACCGTACGCTGTGCGCGCCGCTCACTCATCGTGTGCACCGAGGCCGGGCCGAAGCCCTTTAGGGTTGGTCGCATGGACCCGATCACCGCCCGGCTGTATCTCTGCACCGATGCCCGTACGGAGCGCGGCGATTTCGCCGACTTCGTGACGGCCGCGTTCGCCGGCGGGGTCGACATCATCCAACTGCGGGACAAGACCATCGATGCCGCCGAGGAGCTCGACTATCTCGAGATTCTGCGTTCGGTCGCCGACCGACACGCCCGGCTCTGGGCGGTCAACGACCGCGCGGATATCGCCGTTCTCGCTGGAGCGCCGGTTTTTCATGTCGGCCAGACGGACCTGCCGCTGCCCGCCGCCCGCACGCTGCTCGGCGACGCGGCCCGCATCGGCTTGTCGACCCATACCACCGGACAAGTGGATGCCGCTCTCGTAACTGACCGTCTGGATTATTTTTGCGTCGGCCCGGTCTGGGCCACGCCCACCAAACCCGGTCGGGCAGCGGTCGGAACCGGTCTGTTGCGCTATGCGGCCGAGCAGAGCGCATCCGCTGGCAGCCTTCGCCCGTGGTTTGCGATCGGCGGGATCGACCTCGGCACCATCGACCAGGTGGTCGAAGCCGGCGCCACCCGGGTGGTCGTGGTGCGCGCGATCACCGACGCCGATGACCCGACGGATGCCGCCGAGCGGCTTCTCGCCAGCCTCCCGCCGCTCGGCTAGTCGCGCCCACGTCGTCGCCCCGTTCATCTCATGCCCGCAATCAGGGCAGAATTCGCACGGTCGAAAAGTCGATGAAAGTGGTGGATCGGCCCGTTTCCCTGCCCGACCTCGAGCTCGTCGGCGTGGGCCAGGGCGTCGTGGAGCCAGTCTTTCACTTCGGCCAGGGACTTCGCCCAGTTACCGGTTCTGGCCTGCACCGTGGCCATCGCCGAGGAGAGTGAGCATCCGGTGCCGTGGGTGTTTGTGGTGCGGATGCGCGGCAGGGCGACCTCGACCACGCACTGGGCAAGCAGCCCGTGGGTGTTGACCAGGGCATCTGGGCAGCTCGTTTCGTTGAGATGGCCGCCCTTGACCAGTACGGTAGCACCCGTGCTGTCCGACAATCGTTTGCCCTGCGCGAGGGCCTCCGCCCAGTTGGCGGCCGGCGGCTCAGCGAGCAGAACGGCCAGCTCGGGAACGTTGGGCGTGACCAGGTCAACGTGGCAAATCAGGTCGCGCAGCGCCTGCTCGGCTGCCGGGTCGAGCAGGCGGTCGCCGCTCGTTGCCACCATCACCGGGTCGAGTACGACCAGCGGCGGACGGCACCGGAAGAGCCAGTCGCGCACCTCGGTGATCACATCGAGCTGCGCAAGCATGCCGATCTTCACGGCGTCGATGGTCACATCGTCACTGACAGCGTTCAATTGCTCGCGCAGAAAATCGATCGGCGGGATGTGAACCGAACGCACCCCGCGCGTATTCTGCGCCACCAGTGCACTCACCACAGCCATGCCGTAGCCGCCGTTGGCCGCGATGCTCTTGAGGTCGGCCTGGATGCCGGCACCGCCGGTCGGATCGGTACCCGCGATACTGAGGACTCGGGGAATCTGCCGCAGGGCAGGCTGGGTTCGATCGATCATCCGTGACATTCCTTCGCTAGTACTAACTAGACAGGTTCAACGGGTATTGATCTCAGCACGCACAGTCTGTGCGGCACCCCGTGTCAAGACTCCAGCCTATACGCGCGCCGGCCGTCAGCACACAAGGGGTCGGGCGGCCGCAACCGCCCGCCCTGGTGACACGGATCTAGTGCACCGACTTGCGCTCGTAGAGCGCCCGTGACCAGACGTAACTAACGGCCACGATCACGACGCACCACCCGATGGCGAACACGGGGTTCCAGCCGAGTGGGGTGCCGAGCAGCAGCCCGCGAGTTGTCTCGATGAACGGAGTGAAGGGCTGGTACTGTGCGAACCACTGCAGCCACACCGGCATCGAGTCGGTCGGCACGAAGCCGCTGCCGAAGAGCGGCAGCACGGTGAGAACGAGGGGCATATTGCTCGCCGTTCAGGAGTTTGTCGACCGCCGAAAACTGGCCGGTGCGGCCGATGACGGCGCGCACGCCGTCCTGGTCGCGCACGTCGAATGTTGATATTTCCCCATTGGGTACGGGCCCACACCGTAACGGCCTGCTCCGATGCCTCCGGAGCGCTCTCGCCGACGAGCTCATTGCGCACGTGGCCATCTTTCGACGACAGGTCGAGCCAGGCCGGCACGCCCGGCTTGACGCCGATGGTGACCTGGCCGAATCCGCTCTCGACCTGCACGGAACCGCATGAAACCTCCCGCAGCGGGATGCTCCCGTATGCGGTCTTTGCCGAAACGGATGCCTGCACTCGCGTGATTTCCAGGTCGCCGTAGGACAGTTTCGCGTCGAGGTCACCGCCGACTTCATCGATCTGCGCGCTGCCGTGGGACGCTTTGAGTACGGCGTCGCCGGAGACCGTTCCGACCCGGATCTGGCCGTGGTCGGCGGTGATGTCGGCCGCACCCTGAATTGTGCGCACCGTTGCGTTGCCGTGTCCGGCGCGCAGGGACAGGTCGCCGGTGGTACCGAGATCGACCGGACCCATCGAGGCTTTGAGGCGGGTGGCCCCGAGTCGGCCGACCGTTCGGACCCCGCCCACCGAGACCTCGGCGGTGAGCCGCGACCCGCTCGGCAGCAAGTCGCTCGGCCGCAGCGCGCGTATCTGCGCTGCCGTTGTCGGCGGCATCCGCTAGCTGGTGCTGCAGGTCGTTGACGTACTGTCCGAGTTCCATATCACCATGGTGATACCACGGCGGTTAGTCATAATAATGTCATGCTGGTCGGGGCTTCGGCCGACAGCTCGCGGAGCGCCGCCAGATGGCCGTCGATGGCCGCGCGGCCGCGCCGGGTGAGGGCCACGCTGGTGGTGCGGCGGGCATCCGCTCGTGCTGGCGAGGCTTGTTTCACGGTCACGACGTAGTCGAGCTCGATCAGGTTGCGGATGGTCTTCGAGAGCGTCGCCTCGGTCAGTTCCAATGTGGCGGCGATAGTGGTGAATTCCGCGGCGCCGGTCGCCCGAAGCAGCGCGCACAACCGCAGACGGGTTGGCGCGTGGATTGCGTCGTCGAATCGGGAGTCAGCAGCCACGGAGCAGTTCCCGGGCGTTCGCGAGGTCATAGAGTGCTGAGCTGACGAGGGCCATGACGAAGACGACCGCAGTGGTCAGGACAATCCAGGCGCGCTGGTCAGTGACCTCGAACACGATCGAGAGCACGAATGCTCCGAGCATGACGACGCTCAGCACAATGAGAATCATCAGGCTCAGCGGGCCGGCCGGGCCGGGAATCCGTGGGTGCGCTTTCAGATTCCATGCCGGTAAGTCAATCACTTGCCGTGTCGTTAAGCAAAAATCGGACTGCGGGCTGGCCCGACCAGGGTTCGCGCGGTCGTCTCGTTCAGGTCAAGGGTGGTCGCGCCGCTGGCGTACGCGCCGCCGTCAGGGTGCGCTCGCGCATCGCGAGGAACAGCGGAAAGGTGAAGGCGAAGGCCGTTAGACCCGAGAGAACGACGTAGAGCCAGCCCCGCTTCATGCCGAGGCGTCGCGCCTCAACGATGATCAGGATACTGCCAGCCACCGCGGCGATGAGCAGGTCGACGGTGAGTGACGACACCGCCGGCCCGCTGTTCACCCAGTCGCCAACGAAGTCGCGCAGCTGAATGATCGCGACCACGTTGTAGGTCCAGGTGCCGGCGAGCCCGGCTAGGCCGAGCGCCAGGTAGACGAAAGCGAGCGGGGTCCAGTGTTTGGTCATGCCGACATTATGCTCGCCAATCATTGGCGTCGAAGTCGCCGGCCCACGCAGAATCGGACTAGCGCCGGGTTTGGCTTATCGCTGGGCGAGCCAGGCGGCAACGCGGCCGTTGAACCAGTCGGGGCGTTGCAGCGGGATTCCGTGGCCGCAACCATCGATAATCTCCAAATCGCTACGCCTCTGGCGCCACGGGCTGGCCGTCTCGAAGAGTGGCCAGGAGAGCTGCCGGCGTTTCGGGATCGTCAAGACTGATCGCGAACTGCTTTTCGTTCCTGGTCGTCACAATCAGCCCTGGTCCCTTCCTCAGAATGACAGCGGATCGTCCGGGCATGATTCGGTAGCCCCACCCGCCCCACTCGGCTGGTCGAAGTTCGGCGGCCTCGACAACGTCAATGGCGTCTAAGCGGATGCGTTTCAGCGGAATCCGAAATAGCGCCGAGACCACCCGCAGGCCGCGCCAATCGGCGGTCACGCGCAGACGAACGAACGAGGCAACCAGCACAATGGCTGCAGCCATGACTGCTATGCCGACGATCTGGTCGGAGGCGCGCCCGTCGATGACCGCTGGTGCATAGATCACGGAGCCGAGAACGATCAGTCCAATCGCCACCCAAAGGAACATGTTTCCCGTGATCGTTTGGGACCAGGCGCCCGTCTCACTGGGCGCGAATTCGAATCGCTTCTCGACGTCCGTCGCCTCGATACGCGGCTTGGGCGAGATTGCAAATGGGATGAGCCCATATGCTGCCGCGACGATGGATACGATGACCCACGGCCCGAGTACAACCTCATACGGGTCGCCGACCTGCATAGTCAATCCAGCGGAGAGCAACCACGCGGCGGCGCCCATCCCGCCAAACACTCCTAAAAAGAAGTAGGAACCGCGCCTGGCCCGCCTGCTGATTCCGGGCCAAAAACTTACCGCGAATCCGGCAACGGCTGGCACGCCCGTCATTGCGAGGTTCAGGGCGAGCAAGGCCCCAATGGCCATCGCGTCGTCAGCCGGTCCCGAACCCGACCAATGCGAGGCGAGCTCGGCCGGAAGGGCGTCCCGCCACGCCAGCCACGAGATGATCACCACCAGCACCGGCACGCACAGGGATGCCCCGGCCAGGCTTCTCCGGGTCATCTCACCACTCAAATTCTTGTCACTCATGTCGTTCCACCCCTCTGGATCAATCGCAAAATCTCTGGCTGCGTCAGCCCCAACTTGCGCGCCTCGCGCATCAATTCGGAGGCCAACTCGGTCACCCGAATAAGTCCAGCGCCAGCGTCCTGGCGCACGAACGCCCCGCACCCCTGACGCATCTCAATCACATCGTCGTCCCGCAGTTGCGCGTAGGCGCGCAATACCGTGTGCATGTTCACTCGCAGAGACTTTGCCAGATCACGTGCAGGCGGCAGCCGGTCGCCGGGTCTTAGCGCACCGTTCACGACCCCGGAACGCACCTGCACGGCGATCTGCGCGGCCAGCGACACCGTCAAAGCCGCATCCACCACGAACAACATGTTTGCAAGGCTACTAGAACAATCGACTCGCGCAGAATTCGATCGGCAGGTCGAGCTCTAGGCGAACTGTGGTTGTCTCAGAGGCCTCGGTAGACCTCGCGCCGGTGGCCGACCTTCACAATCAGCACAGTGAGTTCGTAGTCACGGACGGCATAGTGCAGCCGCCAGTCACCCGTGCGGATCCGGAAGGTGGCAGCTGCTCCGGTCGTCCCCACGAGTTGCTTCGCGGCCGGCGGATGCGGGTTATTGCTGAGCAACTGGGCCGCCTTCACGATGCGCTCCCGTGTCGGCTTGTCGAGCTTTCGCAGGCTGCGGCGCGCGCCGCCCGCGTGAGTGGCGGGCATCCGCTTGGCCGAATCCAGCGTTCAGTCCATTCCCCCGGGTCGGCGGGGGCGATCGGCGGAAGGCAAAGAAAATCGCCCCGGACTTCCGCAGAAGTCCGGGGCGAATTTAGTGAATACCGTGTAGCGGGAGCGGGAATTGAACCCGCGACACCACGATTATCGTGAACCAGCCTCAACGGGGTCACGGACGCCTCAAACAGTCATTCATCCCCGTAAAACACTCGGTAGGTGATCACACTCGCAAGCCCCTGCGGATTTCAATCTGCGGGGTTAATGCGGGGTTTCTGCGGGGTTAATGCGGAAATCAAGAAGCGCGGCCGCATTCTCGACTGTGGTGCCCGCACGGTAGCGGTTGAGCACACGGGACCTGGCGCCGCCTTCGTCTTTCACCGATGGCTCCGACTCTCGGAACGGATAGGGGTATCCCGTGAGTCGGTAGCAGCCAACGGCCTGGAGGAGCCGGCCGCAGCAACGTTGCGAACCCGGGTCCCGTGGTTGCGAACGTGGGTCCCGTGTGATTTCTCTGTCTGGAACGGGTGCCGAGGATTGATTCTCCGGCCGCGTCTACAGTGGTCCTTGTGCATGTGCCCGAGCTGCCGGTCGCCCCCCCGTGGTCAACCGATTTTCGGTGCGAGTTTGAGCCGTGGATAAAGCACGACGAAGGCCTCGTCGAGGCCGTCGGTGAGAGCCGGAAGGACGTGCCCGCCGTTAGGTGATTCCCAGTAGGTGACCGTCATGCCGGCGGCCGTCGCTGCTGCAGCCATCCGCTTCTGTCCGGGGATGAATCCGGTGTCGTTGGATCCGACGGTGAAAACAGCAACCGTGTCGGTGAATTTTCTCGCGGCAAGCAGGTTGAGGGGTTTGATCGCGTCGTAGGCGGCTTGGTCGCCGTGGAAGACGTCGGCGAGGGTCGCCGCCTGAATCTCGGAGCCGGCGAATTCCTCACCGGAGATGTCGACGACGTTGGAGAACAGGTCTGGGTGTTTGGCGGCGAGGGAGATGGCGCACTGTCCGCCGTTGGAATATCCTGCGATGGTCCAGTACCTCGGGTCGTTGATGATGTTCAGGTTTGCCCGCGCCCAATTCACGACGTCCTGGGTGATGAAGGTTTCAGCATTGCCGTAGTTCGGTGTATCCAGGCACAGCGGGTCGCTGGCCGGGTCGCCAAGCTGGTCGGCGACGATGACGATCGGTGCGAGACCAGCGTGGGCGGCTGCATCCCGGTCCAGGGTCGCCGCGATGAACGACGGATCGGGGTTGCCCGGTTGCCCCATGAGCAAAATGACCAGCGGCAAGGCCGGCGCGTTGGCGACAAGCGCTGCCGGCGGCAGGTAGATCCCGGCGGGTCGTGAGGTGAATCCCGAAATCGTGTTGGGGATGACCTGGCTGCCGGTCGTGCCCTGCGCCGGGAGATCCGTCGGAGCCACCCAGTTCTGGTAGAGCGGGCCTGGCTTCGTGGCCGTGCTGGTGGTCGGTAGCGCGATCGCCGCTTCCGTCGTCACACCGAACAACGAGCCCAGCGTGCGGTTGATACCGAAACTCGCGTTGATCGCCAACGACCCCGAAAGCAGAAAGACCACAACGGATGCAGCGGCCACGATTTTGCGACGACGACGCGACCTCCACAGATTTGCCAGCGCCAGAGCAACGGCCGAGCACGTGGCGGCAAACCAGAGAAAAGCCACCAGCCCAGGCGACATACCGAACGCATCGACGACTGTCACGACCACGAACCAGATGACGCCGGCGGCCCCGGCAAGGACGACGGTCAGAATCCAGGCCCTGGTCGGCGCGCGAAACAGCAGGTACAGCACCTGAACCCCAGCAAGACCGAACACGACATACAGAAGCGGTCCAGTAACGATGTTGATGCGAAGCAGGGATGTACTGAGGTCGTTGATGAGTGTCCCGTCCACGCGTTCGTGTATCAGCTCGGCTCTGCGGCTGTCGTTCGGTGGCGAGAGCTCGCCGGAACTCTACCCCCGTGGGCTGCTCGTGCGCGATCGATGGACGACTCTGAGAGGAAGCCGCCCGTTTACTCACAGGAAGTTGGTCGGCAGATTCCGCACGTTCAAGGACAGGTCACCGTGCCGTCTGCTGTCGGCACGGTGGGCAGTGAATCGTCGGTGGCCGGTCCGCGCGTGCGCCCCGGCCGTGCTGCGGCGAGAAGGGTTAGTCCTTTGTGCCGTCTTCGACGGCGACACCGTTGATATCGTCGCTCGTGTACTCGGTGCCTGCGCGACTGCGTGGCCATACTTCCAAGCTAGGCAGCGGCACGTGCGATGAGCGTGAGAGCCCGTGCGGCTCTGCCCGATTAGTGCTGGCCCTTCGTTGGTCCGCGCTCGACCTCGTCGCCGGAACTGTAGCTATCAACGCCAACGTGATCCGTGCGCGCGGTCAAGGTGTTCTCCTGCAGGATCACACCAAGACGAAGGCCGGCGTCCGGACGATCGCGATTCCGAAGAATCTCGTCGACCTTCTCCGCCAGCGGCAGTCGAACTTCAAAATTCAAAACGATGATGACTTGGCCTTCCCGACCCTGCGTGGCAATATTCGAGATCCTCGCAATACCTCCCGCGACTGGCGGATGGCGCGAGAGCGGACCGGATATCCGACGGTCACGACTCACAGCTTCCGCAAGACGGTGGCCACCGCTTTGGACCAGTCCGGACTCAGCGCTCGGGAAATTGCGGAATACCTCGGCCACGCGAACCCGTCTCTGACCCAGGACGTCTCCATGGCCAAGAACACGGGCGGCATCCGTGCCGCTGAAACGATGAATTCCTTGCTGCCGACACAGTGAATCTGCGGGGTTAATGCGGGGTTTCTGCGGGGTTTCAGAAATGAACACTCTGTCGGCGATCTCTGTCGGTATTTAACGCAACCGCGGCGTCGCGGCTCGATCACGCATCGACCACCGAATTCCGCAGTGAGTGGCGCGATTACGCGATGGCAGTTATGAGCCAAGGCGTCGGCCGGCATCCTCGCCGTTCTCGGCAGTGAAGGCCTTCCTCTCGTGGCGGTACCGAATCAACGTGACGGCCCCAAATACAACCCAGCCAGCCCCGATTACCAAGTTCAAAACGCACCCGAGATCACCACCTGCATGAGCGCGACCAGGACCCAGATGCCGCCGAGCGACAGCCAGAAGACTGCGGCGGTGCGAATGCGCTCAATCGCCAGTCGTCGCTGGATGAGTGAGGGCATGGCGAGACTGTACACCGGCCCGCACTCCGTGCAGGATCAGCCGTCGTCGTGTTCGGTCCGCCAGCGCTCCAACGCTGCCCATCCTTCCGGCACTCCCATTGACTCAGCCGTCAGAAAATCAGATTTGGGAAAGGCGTTGATGAGGTCAACAACGCGAGGCGTCCATCCACTATCTGGATCGATGGTCCGGAGCAGATATGCCATTACCGCCAGGGCGTTGCAGACGCCGAATACCTGCTTCGACGTGACCTCGTCTTTGAGGTGGCCGAGGAGGGGAACTTGCCCTGTGCTGGGGCGCGCTGGCGCACTGACGAGTTTTCGATTGAAGAGCCGAGCGTGATGCGCGGAAACATTCCGCACATAGTTCAGGCTGGAGATCCAGCTGCCCATCACTTTCTTTGACGGAGCCCCGTACGCGGCGGCGATCTGCGTTGCGAGTGCGTTGTTCAATCCGGAGTAGAGCCGGCCCAAGTGCCCAAATTCCAAGATTTCCGTCAGTGCCCAGATCGGCATCCTATCGTCGTACTTGTTGCGGAAGTGAGCGACGAAGGCTTCGTCTGACTCCGCCTTCCGCGCTTCCACGCGTGCAAGCCATTGCTCGTGTTTGCTCGGCAACGTTTCACCTGTCAGCTCGTCGAAGGACGCCGTAGTGAACGAAGCTACAAAGTTGGCAGGGTCGCTGTGGGCGAAAGCCGACTGCCGGCCCAGGACATATCCGACCTGCATGCGGAAGGAGACTTCGATTCTTTCAATGCCCTCAAGCACGAGCATTCGCAGGCGGCGATCAAAATCAAGAAGCGCGGCCGCATTGTCGGCTGTGGTGCCCGCACGTTAGCGATTAAGGACACGGGACTTGGTGCCGCCTTCGTCATTGGCCGATGGCTCCGAGTCTCGAAACGGATAGAGGTATCCCGTGAGTCGGTAGTAGCCAACGGCCTGGAGGAGTCGGCCGCAGCTCTCCGGGTCTTGAACCTCGACACCGCGTGACTGAAGTTTCTCCGTCTGCTCACCAACGGACAACCACTTCTTGGTGTACTCGGCCACGAGTCTCCTAGTTAAAGAAAATCAGCCCGAGCCGTGAGGCGAGCGGGCTGATCGTGATGGATCAAGGTTACCACACTCCTTCCTCGTAGGTCTGAAGCAGCTTCATCGCTGTCATCAGCGCGCCTAAAAATGAAGACCGGCCCTGGACCTACAAGTAGGCGGAACCGGTCGTGATGACCCGACCATAGCAAATATCTCTGACATTCGTGGCGCGATTTCTTAAGGACCTCCTGCGTGCCGCGGCCGCCGCCCCCGAGAAGGACATGACCCACCCGCCAGTCGTGCTTGGCGTCCAAGGAGCCGACTGGATCGGCAACTCCGACGCCGTCCCGTAGGACCAACGCTGACCGGGACGCCGATCCGCCCCAAACGAATCATGATCCGTCCCCGTCGATGAACCTTTTCAGTTCGCGCGCGGCGACGTGGGGACGGAGGACGCGTTCGGATCGAGATTCGGGTCCCACGGCTGGGGCATGCCGATCGGGTTCGGAAATGGAAAGACCGTTTGGCACGCTCTTGCGATGGGCGCAAGCGTTCGGGCGACATCCGCGATCTCGTCGTCGGTCACTCCGCTCCACGGACGGACGGCCAATCGGTTGGTCACCTGCTCGGCGCGATCGAGTGCCGCTGTGCCCTTCTCGGTGATCTGGCCCTGGCCGGCCAGTAGCCCGCGGGCCGAGAGCTCGTCGACTTCGGTTGCCCACTGTTCCTCCGTCCAGCCACGCGCCTTTCGCACGCTCGTCGCGTCGATGTCCACCGCGCTGCGCAACACGATGGTGCTGATGCCCGCGATCCCTCCCTCGACCAGTGCGATCACATGACCGTCTCCGCGATGCTCGCGAAGAGTGGCCGCGGCTTGCCAGAGACGGCGATACGGATCCGACTCCACCGGCAGAGCGCTGTTCGCCGCCGCGAGTGGTCGGCCTATGGTGTCGACACGAGCCGCAGCCTGGGTAAGTACATCAGCCGCTTCGGTGACAGATCGCTCGTCGGGCACGAAGTTTCGCAACGTCTCCGCTGCACCCCGAGACCGCGCGTCAAGGACCCGGTCCACCGTCACCATCGACCACACAGCCGGCAGCACCCGTTCGACCAAGAACGGAGCGAACCCACTGAAGATCGCCACCACCGGCTCGGCGGTCACGGCCCCGAGCGGGGCGGCGCGACCGGCGAAGTATCCGTCCCAGTAACGGGTGAGTCCGATATGTGCGAACGCCTCCCTCGCCTCCGGCGAGAAATACGTCACCGCGTGGATCGGCTCGAACAACGTCCACAGCGCCCGAACCCGATGCTCCAGCTCGTTCATTCGTCTCCTTCGTCGCAGCGTCTTCCCGATTCTATTGCGCGGGGCAACACCGACCTCAAAGCCTCGGCCCACCGATGGCATGTTGCGGACCTAGGCGTCGAGAACAGGATTTCGTGCTGACGTCGATGTTTCAGAGCGGGACCGGCCAGCGCGGCACATTTGGGCCCAGTACAACCAACAACCGAGCACGCCGATTCTGTGTCAGTCGGGAACCCGGAACGGGACAGCGACCTCATCCGGACACACAACGGACATCCACCTCGTGGCAACGATCTCTCGTCTCGGCGGATTGGTAATGACTCAACTCTTCGCCGTTATCGCGCGTCGGCTGTTCCGAATCCGGTTCGTTGTGCCCGGTCGTGCACCTTCTCCAGCTCCTCGAACACGGTTATCTGAAGCCCGGCGGGAGCACCGAGTCGGGAATTGAGCGATCGCCACGGCGTCTCGCGTGGTTCACCAATAATGGTCGCCCCGGCCGCAGCCAGTCTTTTGGTGACGCCGCGGCCGTCGGTTACCTCGAATGCGAGTCGAATGCCGGATCCTTGGCATTTCCCGGTCTCGACCTGGTCAATCATCCGCTTCTGCGCTGGGTTCGAGATTTCCAGGGTCGCCCGACCGGCATCCAGAATTGAGACGCGCGCATCACCCTCTCCCTCGAACGCGATTTCTTCGGGCAGTCCCAGAGCGTCGCGGTAGAAGGCGATGGCAGCGTCGAAGTCCTCCGCTTCCACAATGACGCGAAGCTGGAGGACGTGGTCAGAACCATTCGTGTGTGTAGTCATGATCGCTAGACTAAAACCTGACATCAATGTGAGGGGCAAGCGGCTAGTGAGAATTGGTGAATTGGCCCGAGTAACCGGCGCAAGCCCGCGATCACTCCGATACTACGAAGAGCAGCACCTACTTTCGTCGAACCGCTCGACCAGTGGTCAACGGCTCTATACAGATGCGGCGCGAGAGCGCGTTCTTCTCATTCAACGTCTCTATCAAGCCGGCCTGTGTAGCTCCACAATCGCAGAACTTCTTCCCTGCATCACGGACCCTGCGGCACGAACACCGCTACTGCGCGATCGACTCATTAGCGAACGGGCACGAATCTCGGCACAAGTCGATTCCCTGGGCGAGACGCTGGTCTCTCTGGACGCCGTCGTGGGCGCACTGGGAACTGGCGACTCTTCCGACTAATTCTCTCACCTTGCCTGTAAGGGGAACCGTGAGCGGTACCTATATGCGTATCGCGTGCGAAGTCCGCACAGGAGAAGAGGCAAAGGTCTGCTCGGCTCAGGCAACGGTGACTGGCAACATGTCCGGTACCGCGATATCCGAGCGTGTCATTGCCGTCAGATCGATGGCATAGGTGCCGATGAGTGCGATGGCCGCGGGGTCGATGGCGCCACCGACTGGCGCGGTATTTACATTGTTCATGCTCCCAGTCAAACGCGCTGGTCTGGCGCTGTCGTCAGCCGCCGGGTTAAATCCACTCATCCTTTGGGAGGAATTTGCACTAATTTGCCACTCATGCAACATAGCGGGTTCTAGCGTGGGGATATGCACCCTACTTCTGGTAATCATCGCTGGCTCGTCGAGCCTCTAGTTAGCATCGCGCTCGTGTTGATCTGGTTTGTCGGGTTCAGCACACGCCTGGTAAGCTTCGTACCTATACGCGGAGAAATGATCGCATATACAACCCCTTATGCGTTCGTGATCGTGGTCGGCTTCGCGGCTACCATCGCGCTCTCCCGGGTTGCAACCGGCGCTTCGCTTGTCCTGGTCGGTGTGCTTCTTGCGGCTCAGCTGCTCCTCTGGCCTGCTCGGTTCAATGCGCTCAGTTGGTCTGCATACCTTATGTTGTTGGTGTTCGCCACCCTCGTCGGGTTCCATGCAGCCAGGAGGATGCGCACGGTCGCGCCGTTCGTTTTGGTCCTCTACGCGGCGGGGGTGTCAGCACTGCTGGTCCTTCCCCGCTTTAGTGCAACTAGCATCGATGGGTTGATCAACGGAAAGCATCTGTCGTCGGTTGCACTGATTCCGGATCTCCTCGTTTGTGGCAGCGTGGCCGCGCTGATCACCTTCGGCTTCTGGTACCTCGGGGTTCAGCTCCGCCTGGAAAGCCCCGCGCTGCGGACGGTCTGGGAAGACACCGCATCGCCGATTGTGAGCAGCGCCCAACGGATGCTGCTCCCGCTACGCCCTGCGCTGGAGCCCGCCACCGCCGTCGCCTTCTACGTGCTGTGGATCATCGCGGAATCCGGTCGTTCCGGCAGTTCGCCATGGCCGTCGTTTCCCTTCACACTTGGCCTTTTCGCTGCGTCGATCGCCGTCGCCCGGAACTATCCCCGCGTCGCGATCGCGCTGCCTGGCGTCGTGCTCGCGATTCAACTCTTCGGAATTCCAACCCGGTTCAGTTCGACGAGCTGGCCCGTGTACTTCGCCGTTCTCCTCACCTGCTTGATCGTGAGCGCAACGGCAGAAGGGCGCATCCGCTGGCTGTCCCTGCCGATCGCGTCCGTGTATGTCGCCGTGATTACGACACTTATGACCGTTCCCACGCTGTCCAATGGGTACGGCTGGACGTCCTGGGTCGGCGGTGGAAATTCCTCCGACGACATCATCAAAAGCTTCGCCGGTGTCTTCGTCGTCGGTCTACTCCTCACAGCAGCGGCCTGGTTCATCGGTTTCGGCCTTCGCGCATCGCAGCTGAAGCGAGCCGCCGACACGAAGCTCGGCGCAACCGTCGACGAACTCCGCTCGGCCGAGATCGACCTGATCGTCGCGAGCGAGCGCGACCGCATCGCCCAGGACGTCCACGACATCATGGCGCACTCACTGGCCGTAATCATCGCTCAAGCCGACGGCGCCCGTTTCATCGGCCCGCAACGGCCCGATGCGATCAGTGAATCTCTGGGACGAATCGCTGCATCCGCCCGCACGTCGCTGGCCGAGGTACGAATGCTGATCGAATCACTCGTCGAAGACCCTGACGGCCACTCGAATCCCACCCTCGACAACATAGACGAACTCGTACAGCGGATGCGCGGCGCCGGCCTCACCATCACCACCAACCGCTTCGGCGACCCCACTCTGCTTACTTCGGGACAGCAACTGGCGGTGTACCGCATCGTACAGGAGAGCCTGACGAACGCACTCAAACACGCAGGAGCCCAGCCGACTGCTCGGCTTACGCTCGACTGGCGCGGACCGGGACTTGCCTTGACGGTCGCCTCCACCGGGGCGCCCCGACAACACCCAGCCTCAAACGTGCGCGAGCACGGGCACTGCCGCGGGCTCTATGGGATGCGCGAACGCGCCCGGCTGGCAGGCGGCTGGCTGACCGCGGACGTGGACGATGAAGCACCGGGCGGCTATCTGGTCACCGCATTCGTGCCGACGGCGTGCGTTGTTGAGCAGGAAACCGAGGCGCCAGCGGAAGCCGCCTTGGTGGCAGCAGAAGCCGGCTCGCGGTGAGAGCCATCCGAGTTGCGATTGCCGATGACCAGCAACTGTTCTGTTCTGGGATCCAGATGCTGATCGAGTCACAGCCCGACCTACAGTTCGTCGGTGCCGCCTACGACGGAGAAGCTGCTATCGCTCTCGCTCACCACGCACGCCCAGACGTCATGTTGATGGACATCCGGATGCCGCTGCTCGACGGCATTGAGGCGACTGCGCGCATTTTGGACGCCACCGACAAACCCGACAGGGACAGCAGGGAACAAAGCCCCGACGGCTGTGCCAAAATTTTCGGCACGCAGCCCAAGGTAATCATGCTCACGACGTTCCAGCGCGATGAAGCTGTAATTCGCGCAATCCATGCGGGCGCGGACGGATTCATAATGAAGGACACCACACCCGAGTTCGTCCTCGCCTCGATCCGCACGGTCTACGCGGGGCACTCCGTGATCGCGCCCAGCGACACAGCCGACATCATCCGAGCGCAAACTTCCAAGCAACACAGGGAGCCAGCCGCCGAATCAATTTCAGCGCTCTCTGCACGCGAGAAGGAGGTCTTCCTGCTCGCAGCCCGCGGCCTCAGCAACGCGGACATCGCCCAGACGGCTTATATCAGCGAGGCAACGGTCAAGAGCCACATACGCAGCATCCTGGCCAAACTATCAATCACCTCCCGCGTGCAGATCGTCGCGCACGCCTACGAGAACGGGCTACTGCGCTGAGTCGCGGCTAGTCGAGGGACGGCGCATCATCGCCTAAGCCCATGGTGGTTGTTCGCTTCGTGGCGGCGTTCTGTGATCGCTTTGTGACGGCGCCGGTGACTCAGAAGGGGAACCCCTTACGGGCGCGGAACCCGTCGGAAAAGGTACCGCCAATGGACGAGATTAATTCGCCCTCCGAATCGAACTTGTGACTTGCCCATCAGATGCTTCGAACGTCCACGCATTGCCACCCCCGACGATCCTGATGCTGGCAGGGTCGTGGAGCGTTGTGACAACCGCCGTGTTCTCGTCAATGGCAACGACCCGATCAGCGAGACCATTGACGACTACGGAGAGTGCCCGACCGAGGGTTCCGGCCTGGGCTGCGTGAACGTCGACCGTGAATGGGACCACGCCAAGGCCAGCCTTCAGCGTTATCTCCGCGAGCCCTTCCGCCCATTCTTCGGTGCAGACTTCTGTTCCATTCATCGTGTACCCCCCAATCAAGGCCACCTTCGGTGCGATCATCGCGCCCGCCGAAAACCCGATGTAGGACGCTCCTTGTACGATCGCCCTCGCGATCGCGTCGATCGATGTCTGGAGAGCATTCAAATAGGCGGGTGTCGGGCCGCCTGCGACAAGGAAGATACTCATGGCTGCCAACTTATCGGTGGCGACAGATGCTGCGACGCAAACGAGGAACGCGCGACGGCTAGCTCGTCGTAGGTGAGGAATTCGACCGGAGTCAGCGACCTGAATCGGCTTGGTCACTGCCCGTAAGCCGAACCTCTTACGGGACGGGTCATGCAGTTCCAGGGACAGATGTCGCCTGCCGACCGGATGTGATGGCCGTTAAATCGGGCATGCTCACGCCGTGGTGGCGCCGAGCGCAGATTTCAATTGAAGGCGTTGTATGGGTTCGGGTCTTGCTGGGCGTTTCAAACCGAGGGCCGGCGCTTCGAGATGATGCCAGGAGAGAGTCGCGACCGCCAGAGTGAAGACGATCGTCAATGCCACCGAGAACGTGACCGGAAGATCTGGATTCACTTGGATGACCAGCTGCTGGATTGGATATCCCCACAAGTAGACGCCGTAGGACAAGTCGACGCCAGAGCTCGATTCTCGAGAGCGCAGTGCAATGGCAAGGACGGTCGCGGGTACGACAAGCCACGCAGCGGTCGTTGCGACCGGTGCGTTGAATTCGCCGAGCAGAACCCACCCGATGGCGAGGCCCACGATGAGCACGGTCGGGAAATGCCGACGATCCATGCGGAGGTGGCAGGCGAGGGCGCCGATCGCGAAGTAGGAGCACACCGCTCCGGCCGGACGCAGCGATTCCAGTGAGCTTCCAGCGGGTTGCAGCGCGAGAGCGATGGCTACCGAGCCGAGGACGAGGGTTCCGATCCAGGCGAATCTCCGCAGCGCGAGGCCGAGAAGCGCCGTCGCGAGGTAGCAGCAGGCTTCGATGCCCAGCGTCCACAGGGACCCGTTCACGGCCGGCGAGACGTGGGAGTCGAAGACACCGGGGAGTTCGTACTGGGGGACGAGGAGCACACCGGAGAGGTAGAGCCAGGTCTGCGAGGTACTCAGGTACTCGCGCAGGGTGAGGTCGGTTGCGAGCGGCCCGATGACGACGACTGTGAGGAGCACGACCGCCGCGAGGGCGGGCAGGATGCGTAATGCTCGATTGCGCACGAAGGACGGAAGGTTGGGCCAGCGGTTCCAACTCGACGTGATCAGGTACCCGCTGATCGTGAAAAAGATATACAGCCCGAGGGTGTGGAGAGGGATCCCGCCCACGCGGGGTGCCGGCGTTATACCGTTGAGGACGTACCCGTGCCCGACGACCACGGCAACACCCGCGAGAAGTCTTAGCTGCCGCATGAGGCGAGCCAGTTGTTCACTGTGGTGTGCGCTTCTGTGATGTTGTGGACGCCGATGAGGTCTTGAACCTCGGCGGGCGTATAGGCGATGGCGGTGAGACGCAGCTCGACGGAGTGCTCCATGCGCGGGAGCGCGGCTTCCGGTTCCGCACCCAGGAGGAGGGCGATGGCGTATTGCACACCCTGCTCGCGCCCAAACGCGGGGCCGTCAACGGCACCTGGCACTACGCAGCTTTCAGAGGTGTACACCGCTTGTCCGTAGCTGGCGAGGATCGCAGCGTCCGAGTCGCCTAAACGCATGGAGACCGCATTGATCGGGGACCCATGTTCCTGCCCATCGCTCAGGCCGCCGACATACGGGGTGACGGCCGCTCGCATTGGGAGGCCGGCAGCGACTCCACGGTGAAACGCCTCGGTCACGACGGGACGGATTGCACGTCCGAACTCTGCATCTTGCTCAGGCCAGAGACATACTTGCGGGGATGTGCCCTCGCATTGCAATTCGGTGAGGTCCCGTGCGACCTGACTGGCTTGACCCAGCGCAGGAACGGACGGTGAGACCGCCACGAGTATCGCCACGATTGTCACGGCCACGCCAGCGAACGACACCGACCTTCGCGCGCCGGGGCGTACGGCGACCAGCAGCAGGGTGATTGCGGCGAGTGCTGCGCCACTGGCGATGGCGATGAGCTGAGCCTGCGGATGCGGGACGACATCGACCCAGAGGCAGCACTGGGTCAGGCCGGCGCCGGTCACATTGCGCCACGCCAGCACAACACCATCGAGAGGCGCCGAGTACCACGCGTAAAGCAGCCCGCCCGCGACAGGAACCGCCAGAACCGGGAGCAACACGGCACCGAGAGCGAAACCTACGGCCACCGCACCAAGTGCAAGACCGACAAACGACAACGGAACGATCAGTGCGCTCGGCGATCCCGTCGCGGGGAGACCAGAAACGAGAAGGCTCACAAGAACAACCACCAGGTAACCGAGCAGCAGACTGGCCAGCACCGGCGTCATTGCCCATGCCGCCCTTGCTACGCGCCTCCGCGGCCCAACGCCTGAGGCGGCTCGCCGGCCGTGCTGGTGCCCTGTCATGGCGGCGATCGCCGCCGCCAGCGGGAGGGCAAACGGTGCCGACGATCCCCCCGCCGTCAGGACCGCAGGCCAATAGCGCTCCACCAAGAACGCGTTTGGCCCCTGCCATGATGCCCACAGCATCACGATCAGCAGGACCAGGCCACCCCAGAAACTGGGCGACGTTCGAGCTCGCAGCCAGAGACCCCGGCTAGCGAGATGAAAATCCTCCAGCAGGTCCCCGTGCCGTCGCTGGCGCACCTCGACGAGCGTGTCAACGACTTCAGTTCCGTACTGCTCCCGCCACCACTGGGGGAAAAGCCGGATCGCCAACCGGGTCGTCGGGGCGAGTGGCTCCACCGTCACGGGGTAACTCATGCCCAGGCTCCGCCACCCCAGCCGAAGGCGAAACCAAGGCGGTGCCGGAGGCGGATAGTCGCCCGAGCAGCAAGCTGCTCCATCCGAGCGATCTCCTGAGTGAGGGTCGCAGCGCCGTCATCGGTCAGTTCGTAATATCGACGTAGCCGGCCATCGATGACTTCCTCCCCCGCAGGGGCGATAAGACCCTCCTTCCGCAATCGATCCAGTGCCGTGTACAAAGTAGCGACACGCAGGGTCACTCGACCGTCCGACAACGTCTCCGCCTCAGCGATCAGGCCGTAACCATGTTTCCGGCCCTCCGCTAGAGCCGCAAGAATCAGAAATGTGGGCTCATGAAGGGCGGCGGAAGACATGACATCAACATACATCAGTGACCGATACATATCAATGTGCGAGCGTTCATGTGTTGATCTTCACGACACCGCTCACAAGATCGTCGCTAACCAGCAGCAGGTGCGGAGGCACTACAAGGCGACCCTCGGCTCGCTTTTCGTAAGGGGAAGGGCCACCGACACGGTTTTCAACGTGAGACGCGAAGTCGAATCAAGTTGCATAACTAGTAGGCAAGTGATTCACTTGATCGCATGAACAGTGGCCACTTCGACCAGCCTGACTCCGCGTTCGCTCTCGAGGCGCTTGGGAGGATCGACGGCGATCGCCGCCGGCTGGCAGCTCGTTTCACTGCTGAGACGTGGTGGGCCGCTCCGGCACAGGCTCTCGCGGTTGCCGCAGTAGTCGCCTCGCCGGCTGCGGGCGTGGCCGGCCCGATGAGCGTCGTAGCCACGCTTGCCACCATCGCCCTCGTCGGCATCGATCTCGCCTTTAGCAAGCGGACCGGAATCTCGATCAACCGCCCGGCGGGTCCGGTAAGTCTGGCAGTGCTGATCGCGCTCTGCGCCCTGATCGTCGCAGCCTTCGTCACCTCCCTCGCCCTCGCAATGATTGGCGAACGCTCCTGGATCATCGCTTCCACGTCCGCCGGGTTCATACTCATGCTCGTTGGCGTCGCGATCTACGACCAGGCATACGCTCGGGACCTGAGACGTGCCCGCTGACCCACGCTTCGACGAGGCGATCCATGCACTCACACGACTGCGGCTCTGTGCGCTGCTCCGTCCGCTGGATGCCGCCAGTTTCAGCACCCTCGTCGATACGCTCGATCTGAGCGAAGCGAACCTCTCCAAAACGATTCGCAACCTGACCGAACTCGGCTACGTGCACACCTCGAAACAGACATCGCCCGAACGAGCGGACTCACGTCGCACCACGTCCGTTTCACTCACACCTCGAGGGCGCACGGCATTCGACGGGCACATTGCAGCGCTGCGGGAGCTGGCTAGTACGGAAGCGCTCTAGTGTGCCCGTAAGCGACCGCTCTGAGGCCAAACCACCTGGCGGCCGAGTGCGCCGACGTTGTGTCACAGGGGAACGTCTTGCGGGACGGACTTATCGAGAGGGCTGTGCGAGGGTCCGGAACTGGTTCGAGAAGCGATTTTCCTGAAGGACGTGCATCGCATAGCCAGGCGGAACGTCGTCGGCAGTCAAGAGGGAGCCGGGCCCGCGTATTTCTTGCGACAGGACGCCTGCCGACCGGATTCCGGGGGCGATCACCAGCGGCTTGCCCGCGAACGTCGTAGCGAGCGCCGCATGGGTGTGCCCACACAGCACGGCAACGATTTGCTCATGCCGGGCGATGGCCTCGAGCGCCTCGCTATTGCGCAGGAACAGGCCATCGACGGCCGCGTGATAGAGCGGCGTGGGTGGTTGATGCATGACGAGCACGGCCCGCTCGTCTCCACTTGAGGCATCAAGTTGGCGCGCCAACCACGCAAGGATCGAATCCGTCACCTGGCCATACCCGTGGCCGGGCACGGTGACATCCAGCAAGATAAAGACGAGCTGGCCAAGCCGATGGACTTGGTGCACCGGCCCCGGAATCGACGGAGAAAGTCCAAAACGGGACGCAAATGCCACACGGTCGTCCGTGTTCCCCGGGCAGCAAAACACCGGAACGTTCATTGACAGCGCCGCCAGTAGGGACTCAAGGTTTTGAGCGGCCAACACCGTCTGATCGGCAGCAGGAAGGCTGCCCGCACTCTGAGTCAGGTCGCCGCTCACGATGACGACGTCGGGCCGAATAGCGAGCCCTCTTAGATGATCGGCAACCTGTATCAATCGGCTGAGGGCCTCGGGGCTTCCATCGAGGTGCGGGTCCGACAAGTGCGCGATGACCACCAATTGTCCACTCCAATTCACTCTCGACGGTCTCGGTTGCCCCATCGGCTTTCTGAGCCTACCGAGCCTCTACCGAACAGTTATGGGAAGTGACGTAGCCGAGCACTGACGCGATCACTCTGAACACCAGCAGTTCGATCAACCGCAGCCGGGTGTTCGACACGGCATCCAGCGAGGACACCCCACCACTGGGACGTTGAGCCTAGGACAGTTGGTCACGGATTCATCCGCATTCCAGAGGCAGTTTCGCCAGAGGAACCCTCCTTGAGACGCTTAGCGTCGGGATTTCCGCTCCGCTCTTCGCAGCGCGAGTCCGCAGATCCGTTCGCAGAGGGTGGAGTAATCGATTCCCGCGGCCGCAGCTGATTGAGGCAGGAGGCTGGTGGCTGTCAGCCCCGGCAAGGTATTCACCTCGATGAGCCAGAGCTGGCCAGACTCATCGAGTCGGAAATCAGAGCGGCTATAGTCATCCAATTTGAGACAAGAATGCGCTAGCAAGGCCAGCCGCTTCGCTTCATCGCGAACGGATGAGGGAATGTCCGCGGGAAACACTTCTTGGACGGCACCTACTTGGTACTTCTGCTCATACGAGAACGTCGCATCCGGGTCAAGCAGGATCTCACCCACGGCCAACGACTCTCCGGCGAGGACTCCAACCGTCAGCTCGCGGCCGCGAATGAACTGCTCGAAAAGTATCTCACCGTAGGGCGACGCGACGCTCATCGCAGCGTCTAGTCCTTCAGACGAACGGACCAACGAGAGCCCGATTGTCGATCCCTGAGCATTCGGCTTCACGATTAGGGGATAGCCGAGCCGAGAAGCCGACTCGCCGCCCGAGACAGCACCGACTGTCCAGTCGGGAGTGGGGATTCCAGCGGCCCGGAAAAGCCGCTTGGACACGTCCTTGTCCATCGCCAGCCCACTCCCGAACGAGCCTGAACCAGTGAATACCACCCCGGCCAACTCCAGGAGCGCCTGGAACTGACCGTTCTCGCCGGAACCACCATGTAGCGCAAGGAAGACGACATCGGCACTCTCCACAGCGGTCGCTATCGCCACCGGCGGACTGGAGTCTCGCACGCGCTGCAAGCTTGCCTGGGATGGGGGTACCTCCGGAACATTCGCCGTGAGCGCCAGCGATTCCTGTGCTCCTTCAACTGATCCGCGCGCCGTGTCGACGAGGATCACTTCATGCCCGCGTGACCGGAGGGCAGCAACGACCTCCGTCGCACTCGCGATTGACACATCGCGTTCCTCGCTGTCTCCTCCGAATAACACCCCAATACGCATGTCAACAGGCTAACGCGACACTAGTTCGACGGCTCGGCACCGGCGGGCCGCCGAGACTGGGATGACCAATGGACGCCGTTGCCGAACTCAATCGGAACACTGGTTGCATCGCCCCGCTCGTAAGCCGGACGTCGAGCGCGACAAAACTGGGGCTAAACCACCCGGCGGCCGAGTTCGCCGACGCTGTGTCGCAGGGGAACGTCGGGCGGGTCGTGTTCAGCCGGGAAGTCACGGGAGTCGAGCGCCAGCCATTATCGCTAGCGCGACGAAGATACATACGCTCGACATCACAACCGCGGCAATTGCAAAGCCGCGGCCGCCACGGCGCTGAACTAGACAGACAACGGCCAGCGAACCGGATACAACAGCAAGAACGACGCTGAACCAAGTCATCAGCAAGAAGTAGCCGACGATCCCCAACCCAAACGACCACATCGCCATCCCGAGGCCTTCGCGTCGGAACGAAGGCCGCCTGCGCGGCTCGGCGTTGAACCATTCGTTGTTGAGTGGCTTGACTGGTTCGAAGTGCCTGACAATCGGTGATATTGGTGCCTTAACTCGTTTTTCAGGCCTGGAAACAGGTGAGATTGGCGATCCCACCTGTGCGCGCGAACTGCTGTTGACGTGCGAATCACGGACGACCGCAAGCGCGCCTGGTACATCGGTGATTTTTCCAATGACCTGTCGCGATCGCATCATAAGATCGCTGCTCGCGACTTCTAGATACGAAATACTGAACGCTTTTGAACACGCGGCGACGGCCTCCGCAAGTGCAAGTGCACGGTCGGGGTTGTGGTCCATCTGTGCCACCGAGTCCGTCACAAGGCAACGGAGTACTCGTTCAACGAATTGGTTGGCGTTTGATAGATCGTCCCCCAACCGACGAGTCGCGAGCACTCGATCGTCCCTTTCGTCACCATGGCGGACAACCCATTCGCCCTTGACATGTGCGATCTCACAGAAGTAGAGACTGTCGAACGGCGGCAAAACAATCACGACAGTTCCGTCTACGCTCCGCGACGTTCGCCGCCACGGGGCGACAAACCCTGCGTCCACCACCCACCGAAGCAACTCCTCCACGCTCTTTGGAGGGTGCGAGCTACCGGTGGTCTGCGGCGACATGCGACTGATGGTACATCAACGCGGAGTGGGGCGGTAGGTCGGCCTCGGCGGTATCGGCAGCCTGCGGTCGTTCGAATCGCTGGGCGAAACTCTATGAGGAGTTGAGGGAGTGCAGGGACTCCGCAATCAATTGCGGGACTGCTGCCAACGCAATATCGAGGGTGTCTTCCACCATCGCCGCGATCTTGCTCGAGCGAATGTCGAGTACGTCGCTCCAATCGCTTGGCGAATACCTTGAAAGCATCGACAGTGAGAATAGAACCAACCACCAGGACGCCAGCGGATGGAGTACGTCTTGAGAGGCCCCGAGAGCGGGAAGAATCACGCGGTGATTGCGGTAAATCCCTGCCGCTCGAAGTTGGGCCGTCGTCGGGCCGGTAACATTCTCGAGTGCCTCAGCTGGCACAGAGAGAAAGATTCTCCCCTCGTTGTGCGACTGAAGTGGCGCGCCCGTTGGATCGAGAACAATCTCCGTCTTGCGGAGCGCAGGGTATCGCTTGATGTAAGCGCACACTTCTTCCCGCGTCCAGGTCTGATCCCGGCCTGGCAAGGCAATTTCCATCTGATGCTTTGAACCTGGCTCAAACGGACCGGTCGTATGAACGCCACCTGTGCTCAAATTCGCTGGCCATCTCAGGTATTGCGGATACCGATTGTGCAGTTCGAGTATCTGACTCATCACTGCGCCCAACTGAACATCACCTAAGTCAGTTGGAGAGTCAAGAGCACGAGCGAGCCGCGAGAATGAGTCGTGGGTCGTCGGCTTCACCGTCACTGTGTGATCTAGCATGCCACCGGAACCCAGCGCCCCAGTGAAGTTCAATCCGTGGCCCGAGGGCGACCAAGTACTACTCTCTGGCGTGCCAGGTTTGTTCCCTAGACGGATGCTCGCCGCCGAAATGGCGCGACCCGCCTGGGAAAGTCCGTAAAAAAGATTCAGGGGGCGACTTTCATGTCCGATCACGTTTGCGGAGGCAAATTGCTGCTGCGACTGCTCAAGCGCCATGTGAAATACCTTTGCCCGTTCTCCTTTGAGGCGCTTCCTTATGGCATCGGGAGGGTCTGCTCGAATTGCTCTGATATTTCGCCAAGACGTCTCAGCGTTATCGACCGATAGATCGAACCAAGTTGCCATCTCGCTGCTCCTATCGCCCTACCCAAAGCAGACGTCGGCTAAAGCGCAAGTAGTTGCCCTGGGGTTTGTCACCAGCATCGACGTTTTCCATCTCCTTGTCGACCTTACTGTTCGCGCCCGCAAGAGGGACGCCCACCGGAACACCGGCTCGAGCGATGAGATTCAGTCTCAGTGCCCTAGTTCTGAGGGACCAGAATCCCGTATGACCCGCCTGAGAAAATGCCCGGTCAAGGGGCGACAAACGGAACATCAAAATCAAGCGTCGGCCATACTCAACCAGACTGGACATTGAGCAATTCGTCTCCGACCGGTGATCGGCGGGCGACCAGCGCGGTGGATCAATCGCCGCGTCTCAGCGAGGTAAGCCCGCGTCCGGGCTCTCGTGCAACCTCGTCAGACACGCCGAGCGTGTAACAGTCTGGTGCCCGCCGGACATTATTAGGTATGACCGCCTTTGACGCACACGACAGTGACGCAGACCTCTGGTCGCAGGTGCGTTCGGGCAACGGTCAATCATTCGGGGCGCTCTTCGACAGGCACCGCGACCGCGTCTTCCGCTACAGCCTCAGACTGGTCCGGTCCCACGCCGAAGCCGAAGACGTCACCGCGATGGTCTTCCTCGAAGCCTGGCGACGACAGGCACGTGTTCGTCTCGTCAACGGCTCCATCATCGCCTGGCTGCTGGCCACAGCTACCAACGTCGCTCGGAACCGACTTCGCTCCGCCATGCGCTACCAGCGGACGCTCAACAAGATTCCCCGACCGGACCCAACCCCCGACCACAGCACCCACGTTCTTGACGAACTCGCCGCGGCTCCAGTTCGCCGCACCGTCCAGGATGCCTTCCACGGATTAAATCACCGCGATCAAGAGATCCTCTCGCTCTGTGTGCTCGAAGAGCTCTCAGCGCCCGACGTCGGCGAGATTCTCGGCATCGCACCCGGCGCCGTCCGGGCACGTCTGATGCGCGCCAAACAGCGCCTCAGCCACACCCTCGCAATCGATTCCTTGACCGTGCCCTCAGGAGAGACGCAATGAATATGAACGATGAAAACCTCCCTGTTTTCGATGAAGCACGCAGCGCCTCCCTGCGCGCGATGCTCGTCGACGTCGCAGAGATCGGCACCACTCAGAATCGTCGATTCCGTGCGGCTCAACGCGCCTGGACCATCGTCCCGGCCGCCCTCCTCGTGGTCGGCCTCTCAGCAGGCACGTTTTTCGCCACTCAATCAGTGACCGATGATTACTCAGTCGCCTGCTTTGCCCGGGCTGAGTTGGACTGGCGCGGAGCCTTCCCCGGCACGACCGGCGCGTCCTTGATCGGCACAACCGATGGCAGAGATGGAGGATCGGCTCCCATCACGGACGCCGTCGCGTTCTGTTCCGACCTGTGGGCCCAGCACGCACTCGATGCCAGTTCCCCTAACGGAACACCCCCCGGCCCCGGATACGAAGATCGCACCTTCTCCCACCCCGTCCCCAGCCCTTTAACCGAGTGCGTCATGAAAAACGGCGCAGCGGCCGTCATCCCCGGCGGCCCCGACGTGTGCAGCCGACTAGGCCTCGCCTCAAAATCCGAATAAATCGCACCATCGGCACTAGGCACGAAACGCGGCCGGCCTACTCAATTACCGAGCCCGGAGCTCCTCCGATACAGAGTGGCGCGACATGCTCAGATCTGGCGCGACCTGGGTTGCGGATTCGCCGGCTTTGACCAAGCGCCGTGCATTCAGGATTTGGCTTTTGGTGAGACGTCGGCGTCGCCCACCGCAATCCATCCCGGCAGCGCGGCGCTTACCCACACTTTCCACGATGCGTTCGCGTTTAGTGGCCAATTCCATCTCGGCCAACGCGGCCATCATCGTAAAGCCCAGGCTTCTCGCCCCAGGTTCAACACGCGAAGGTCTGCCCCGCGCGTGGGTAGCGATCCAGCGAGACCGAGCAGGATGGCCGTCGATCTTCCTAAACCATGAATTCTTTGCTGCCGACAGGTTGATTCTGCGGGGTTTATGCGGGGTCGTCGAATGAACATCGACCACCGTGTCGAGAGCGAATTTTCCCTCTAAAACGGAGGTCTGGCGGGTAGACAAATAAGCCGGAATTGGGTCGTTGAAACGATCAAATCGAATGTACCCGCTAATTCAATGTGCGGGGTTGATGGTGGCAAAACCGCAATTCAGCGAAAAAATACCCCGGACTTCCGCAGAAGTCCGGGGCGAATTTAGTGAATACCGTGTAGCGGGAGCGGGAATTGAACCCGCGACACCACGATTATGAGCCGTGTGCTCTAACCAACTGAGCTACCCCGCCGCGACTTGTCGGCTGTTCGCTTCCAAGCCTGAGCCCCCTGTGGGAATCGGACCCACTACCTCTTCCTTACCAAGGAAGTGCTCTACCAATGAGCTAAGGGGGCAGAGCAACCAAAAGACAGTAGCACTGCCGCGTTTTTGGCAACCTAGAAACTTTATCACCCCGACGGCGAGGTCCAGACCACTTCCACCACGCTACAGGCATCCAGCAGCGATGCCGTAGCATTTTAGGATGACTGGCACCGAACTGACCCATGGCACCGAATGGTGGCGCACAGCCGTTATCTATCAGATCTACCCGCGATCGTTCGCCGACGCGAACGGTGACGGAATGGGTGACCTCGCCGGCATTAGCGCACGACTGCCGCAACTGAAAGACCTCGGCATTGATGCCATCTGGCTTTCTCCTTTCTATACCTCTCCGCAACGCGACGCCGGCTACGACGTCTCTGACTATTGCGACGTCGACCCTCTGTTCGGCACCCTCGACGACTTCGAGGTATTGCAACGCACCGCGCACAATCTCGGCATCCGCGTCATCGTCGACATCGTGCCCAACCACTCATCCAGCGCTCACGGTTGGTTCCAGGCCGCCCTCGCCGCTGGCCCCGGCAGCGACGAACGCGCCCGCTACACCTTCCGTGACGGAAAGGGCCAGAACGGGGAGCTACCCCCGAACAACTGGGAGTCCGTCTTCGGCGGCCTGGCCTGGACCCGAACGACCGATTCAGATGGCACCCCCGGCCAGTGGTACCTGCACCTGTTCGACAGCAGCCAGCCCGACTTCGACTGGGACAGCGAGTGGGTGCGCGAACAGTTCCGCGCCGTGCTGCGCTTCTGGCTCGACCGCGGCGTCGACGGCTTTCGAGTGGATGTTGCGCACGGCATGATCAAGGCTCCCGGCCTCCCCGATTACACGCCTCCCGCCGAGGGCGGCAGCATGGGCGGAGCGCCGGCATCCGCTCTTGAGCCGGGCATCACCGCCGAGACGCCGCTGACCGCACCGTACTGGGCGCAGGATGGCGTGCATGAGATCTATCGCGACTGGCACAAAGTGCTCGCTGCCTACCCGGGCGACCGGGTTCTCGCTGCCGAAGCCTGGGTCGACCCGCTCAGCCAGATGGCTAAATGGGTGCGCCCGGACGAGATGCACCAGGCCTTCAACTTTGCCTATCTTGAAACGCCGTGGAACGCCGCGCGTCTCAAGGCCGTCATCGACGAGTCCCTCGAAGCCTTCGGCAATGTGGGAGCGCCGAGCACCTGGGTGCTCTCCAACCACGACGTCGTGCGCCACGCCTCCCGGCTCGCCCTCACCGGCGAAAACCTGCAGGGACACGGCATCGGCCCGAAAACGGTGGGCCTGCCCGACACGGCGCTGGGCCTCCGACGCGCTAAGGCGGCATCCGCTTTAATGTTGTCGCTGCCGGGCTCGAGTTACCTGTATCAGGGCGAGGAACTCGGCCTGCCTGAGGCCGTCGACCTGCCCGACCACGCCCGCGAAGACCCCACCTGGTTTCGCACCAACGGCGAGCGTTACGGACGAGACGGATGCCGCGTGCCTATTCCGTGGGAAGCCGCCAGCGAATCGTTCGGCTTCAGCACCGGCGCGAAGAGCTGGCTGCCGCAGCCAGCCGAGTGGGCTGGCCTGGCTCGCGACCAGCAAGACGGCGTCGCCGGATCCACCCTCGAGCTGTACAAGCACGCGCTGACCCTGCGCCGGGAGCACTCCCTCGCCTCCGGAACCGTGGAGTGGATCGACGGCTTCGGGCCGGAGGTCGCGGCGTACCGCAACGGCGACGTGACGGTCGTAGCCAACACCGGCGCGGCATCCGTTCAGCTTCCCGCCGGTGACGTGCTGCTTTCGAGTGAAGAGCTGGTCGGCCGAACCCTGCCGGGCGATGCGACGGCCTGGTTGCGCTCAGTAGAGGCATGACCGACGCCGTTGACCGTTCGAGCGATGCCGGCAGCAACGCGCTGGCGTCGATCGCGGCCATGCAGGAGCTGAAGCTCGAGCTGACCCGGTTCATGATGTCGTATAAGTTCGCGAGCGACGAGATGCTTACGAAGATCAACATTCTGAAGGAGGAGTTCAGCTCGATCCACGACTACAGTCCGATCGAGCATGTCAGTTCAAGGCTGAAGTCGCCGGAGGGCATTCTCAAGAAGGCGATCCGCAAGGGGTACCCGCTCGAGCTCGACGGTATTCGCGACAACATTCAGGACATCGCGGGCATTCGCATCACCTGCAGCTTCATCTCTGACACCTATCGCATCCGCGACCTTCTGGCCGGGCAGCGGGACGTGACTGTGCTGCTGGAAAAGGACTACATTCAGGAGCCGAAGGCCAACGGCTACCAGAGCCTGCACCTCATCGTGGCGATTCCGGTGTTCATGTCAGATCGCGTGCAGCCGGTCACCGTGGAGATTCAGATTCGCACGATTGCCATGGACTTTTGGGCGAGCCTCGAGCACAAGATCTTCTACAAGTACAACGGTACCGTGCCCGATACCCTCGTCGAAGATCTCCGGCAGGCAGCGGATGCAGCCAATCGCCTCGATGTGAAGATGGAGCTGCTGCACGACCAGGTTGTGGCGCTCGAGTCCGTCGATGCCGGCGACGCAGACCTGTTCAGCTTCGACGGCCTGCCGCCGTTTCCGCTGCCGAAGGGCCTGCTCGACTCATTCATGCGCGGCCGCACGCAGCCCGAATAGTCCCACTACGCCACGGTTCGGCCGGGTGCGGCCTGCCGTGTGGGCATGACTCCTGCAAATCGCGGGCGAACAGAGAAACTCCCGCGTCTTTTCGGGCCTTCAGCTCTCGGGCACAACAAATTGCAGGAGTTATGCTGGCCCGGAGTTCGGAACCGCGGGGCGGAGCTGCCGCGGTTGGGCTAGTTCGTGTTGGCGTAGAGCCAGGCGAGGGGGTCGACCTTGGTGCCGGTGATTCCGCCCTGGCGAATCTCGAAGTGCAGGTGCGGGCCGGTCGACATTCCGGTGCTGCCGGTCTTGCCGATGACCTGGCCGACCTTGACCACATCGCCCTCCTTGAAGAGCATCGAGCCGTGAATCATGTGCGCGTACACGCTCGTCACGAGCTCGCCGTTGATCATGTGGTCGATCATCATGTGCACGCCGAGGCTGGCTTCGCCGTCTTCGGCGTAGCTCACCACACCGTCGGCAATGGCCTGGATCGGGGCGCCGAGGCCGGGGTTGAAGTCCTGTCCGCCGTGGTTCACTGAGCAGCCGGCGCAGTTGCGATAGCCGATCTGGTCACCGATGTGCACGCCCACGGCGAAGGGCCACTGGATGGTGCCATTTGGATTATTGGTGAAGGTGTCTTCCATGCGAATACCGCTGGCCGCAGCAACTTCGGCGATGGTGCTCGACTCGTAGCCATCGCGCTCGACGGTGACGGTGTCGCCACCGGCCATGTCCATGCTCTGCCCCTCATCAGCCGGCAGAACGCGCTGGGCTTCCAAAACGGATGCCTGTACGTCCTGCGACGAGAGCAACGCCTCAGCCGGAATCGAGGTGGCCACGGCCATCAACGCCACGAAAGACATGGCAAGAATGGATGCGCTCTTGGCCGCACGCTTGCGCATGGTGCTGCCCAGCGGTCGTGCGCGCAGGGCGCGGCGCGGCAGCGCGCCAGCGGGAACGAAGTCGCGCGCGGGAGCAAACGTCTCGCCGGGCTTCTGCTCGATACGCTGGCGGCGGCGCGGCAGGTCGCCGGCGGCGGGAATCACCGTCGGAATCGACTGGGTGACGCCGGGAGCCAGCAGCTTCTCATAGTCGGTGGGTTCCGCGTCGGCGACCGGCACGGCCGCGACGATGCGGTCGGTCTCGGTCACGACGGCCGGTTCAAGATCTAGTTCACCGAGGTCGGCGGCGACGATCAGGTCGGCGGCGGGGCTGAGCCGAACGACGTCTTCGACACCTTCGTCGACCGGTGCAGCAGTCGATTCCGCGACTTGAGAGAATGCCACTCGCTCGCGCTCACGCAGTTCGCGACGTGTCAGAGCCGCCGGTTCTGCCGGGGGAAAAACGGTGCCGTCACTCTCGCCGGACACGGAGGTGTCCATGGATGGAGTGTGACGTGACAAAGTGCAGCTTTCGGCGTAGCGGACGGGATCTCGTGCTCGTTCTGGATAACGCCACATGACGCCATGCAAATATAACGAATTGATTAAGGGTAACGCGCAACCCTGAGAATACCAGAGGAAATTGACCAATCACACCCAAACGGGGGTAAGTGGGCGTAATGTCACTGGGCTTTTGCGCCAAACGGGAAGCGTTCGAAGAGTCCGGCGAGCACGGGTTCGAACTGATCGTAGAGGTCAGGGTCGGCTGCGATGAGCAGGTCGTGACCCTCGGCATCCGCTTGCAGAGCGCCAACTTTGGCCCCCGCCTCGCGGGCGATCAGGGCGCCGGCGGCGTGATCCCACGGGTTGAGTCCGCGTTCAAAATAGAGGTCGAGCCGCCCGCAGGCGACGGAACACAGGTCGAGTGCGGCCGAACCAATACGACGGATGTCCCGCACCTGGCCGATCAGACCGCCCACGACCTTCGCCTGCCAGACCCGCCGGCTGGCGTCGTAGCCGAATCCGGTGCCGGCCAGCGCGAGCGACAGTGGTACGTCATGGTTGACGTGCAGGCGCGCATCCCCCAGCCAGGCGCCGGAGCCGGCGGACGCTGTGAACACCTCGCCGAGCGCGGGGTTGACGACCGCGCCGGCGAGGGCGTTCCAACTGGCCGGGTCGGGCTCGCCCTGCACGACGGCGATGCTGACGGCGTAGAACGGAACACCGTAAAGGTAGTTGACGGTGCCGTCGATGGGATCGACGACCCAGGTGAGTCCGCTGGTGCCGCCGGTCGCGTCGGATTCCTCACCGTAGAACCCGTCGTTCGGGCGGGCGTCGGCGAGTAGGCCTTGAATGAGCAGCTCGACCTCACGGTCGGCCGCGGTGACAATGTCTTCGGGCGACGACTTCGAGGCGGCGATCTCGACGCCCTGGACGCGGCGACGATGGGCCAGCGCGCCGGCGGTGAGCGCGATGGTGCGCGCGAGGTCGAGCAGCTCGGTCGGGGCAGGATGCGTCATGCCCTCACGCTACAAGCCGCGCCTCAACCAAAACAGGCAGACCCGAAGGCCTGCCTGTTTGCAGTGGTGAACTGCTCTGGTGCTGGTGGCGAGTGCGAGGTTCGAACTCACGAAGGCTACGCCGTCTGATTTACAGTCAGATCCCTTTGGCCGCTTGGGTAACTCGCCAGGCGCTCCCGACCAGGTGTAATCACTTGACCGGAGACGCGGGGTTAACAATACAAGACGAAACGCCTCACCGAGAAATCAGCGAGTGCCGACTTCCGTAGTGAGGCGCATCCGCTACCCCGCCGGCGGGCCACCCACGCCGATGGGCGGGGTGCGCGTCACAGTCGACGTGTCGTCGCCTGGGCCGCTGAGCCCGCTGTCGGTTTGGGTATCGGGGCTGGCAATTGCCGCGTTTAAATCCGCCAGAATCACCTCGTCTCCGGCTTTCACACGAGAAAGCGCACGCGTTGGCGAGGACGGGCGCCCGTTTGAGCACTCCAATCGGGCACTTTTTGCGTCCTCGCGGGTCGGATACCATGGGGGAATGGCAGATTCAACGTTCGACATCGTCAGCAAGGTCGACCCGATGGAGGTCGACAACGCCCTCAACCAGGCGCATAAGGAAGTCGCGCAGCGCTACGACTTCAAGAACGTGGGGGCCTCAATCGCGATGAGCGGCGAGAAGGTGCTCATGAAGGCGAACACCGAGGAGCGCGTCAAGGCGATCCTCGAGGTGTTCGAGGCCAAGCTGATCAAGCGCGGCATCTCGCTGCGCAGCCTCGATGCCGGCGAGCCGTTCGCCTCCGGCAAGGAGTACCGCATCGAGACGACAATGAAGGCTGGCATTGACCAGGAGAATGCGAAGAAGATCAGCAAGATCATTCGCGATGAGGGACCCAAGGGCGTCAAGAGCCAGATTCAGGGTGACGAACTGCGGGTCAGCTCCAAGAGCCGCGACGACCTGCAGGCCGTGATGGCCCTGCTCAAGGGCAAGGACCTCGACGTGGCCCTGCAGTTCACGAACTTCCGCTAGCCGGCGCTCCGCAGACCACCGGGCCCACCTTCGGGAACCGGGACCACGATAGAACATGGGCCCAGTTTCCGCGCCCGGGCCCGGAAAGGTAGACGCGCGGGCCCGGAAGGGTAGACGCGCGGGCCTCCGGGCCCACCTTATGGCCGTGGGCCCAGGCCCCGTCCGACGAGGGCGGACTACTCGGCTCGAGAGACGGCCACCATCTCGTCGCGGTCGACGACCTTGATGCGGATGCGGCCCACGGCCTCACCGAGGGCGAGCTCGTGCTGGTCCAGGTTGTGCCAGCCGTCGAGGCCCGTGTAGCGAACGCCTCGCGCATCGAGCAGCTCAACGATGCTCTCCTCCGACGGCGACTCGGGCCGCCACCAGTTGCCGAGGTCGTTGATCAGGTGCTTGATGGTTTCCATGGCGTCACTCTTGGTGTGGCCGATCAGTCCCACCGGCCCGCGCTTGATCCACCCGGTCGCGTAGACGCCGTACATCTGCTGGTTGAACAATCCGCCGGTGCCGGCTGACGGGTCGCGGCGCAGCACCTGGCCTTCACGGTTGGGAATGACGCCGCGCTTCTTGTCGAACGGCACGTCGGGCAGTTCGGATCCGAAGTAGCCGACCGCCCGGTAGACGGCCTGAACCGGGATCTCTCGAATTTCACCCGTGCCGACGACGCCGCCGGCGGCATCCGTTGTGGTGCGTTCCCACCGAAAAGCCGCGACCCGGCCGGTGCCGTCATCGACGATCTCCACGGGCTTGGCGAAGAAGTGCAGGTGCAGGCGGCGGCTGGCCGTGCCGGACTCGCGGGCCCGCCAGACGTTCAGCGTCTTGTCGATCACGAAGACCTGCTTGTTGCTCGCAACGGCGGCTTTCGCGGCCTCGTCGTAGTCGAAGTCTTCGTCGTAGACGATCATGTCGACGTCCCGAAGCTCGCCGACTTCCCGCAGTTCCAGGGGCGTGAATTTAACGGATGTCGGCCCGCGGCGCCCAAAAATGTGCACGTCGGTCACCGGTGACGCCTTGAGTCCGTCATAGACGTTCGCAGGAATCTCGGTCGGCAACAGGTCGTCGGCGTGCTTGATGAGCATGCGGGACACGTCGAGCGCCACGTTGCCATTGCCGATCACGGCGATTTCGCGCGCCTCGAGCGGCCAGGTCCGCGGCACGTCGGGGTGACCGTCGAACCAGCTGACGAAGTCGGCGGCGCCAAAGGAGCCGTCATGTGCGGCGCCCGGAATGTTCAGGTCGGCGTCTTGTACAGCGCCGGTCGCGAAGATGACCGCGTTGTAGTGCTTCTTGAGGTCGTCGAGGGTCACGTCGACCCCGAACCGCACGTTGCCGAACACTCGAATATCGCCGCTGTCCAGCACCCCGCGCAGCGCGGTGATGATGCCCTTGATGCGCGGGTGATCCGGACTGACGCCGTAGCGCACGAGCCCGTACGGTGCCGGCAAGTGATCGAACAGGTCGATCGAGACCTCAAAATTGCGTTCGGCCTTGAGCAGAATATCGGCGGCGTAGATGCCCGCCGGTCCTGCGCCGACGATGGCCAGTCTCAATTTGGTCACGGAAGATTCCTTACTGCTCGAGCATTCGGGGCACGCCCCAACACGCTCTAGCTGGAGCGCTCGACGATGGACTCGGCGAATCGGGTGAGTGCTTTCTTGACCGAACCGTTCGGCAACGGCGTCAGGGCGGCGACCGCGTCGCGGGCCCAGCCGTGTGCTTCGGCGAGGGTCTCAGCGGTGACGGCGTGCTCCCGCAGCGCGGTGATGGCCGTATCGGCGGCCTCCGTCTGCGCCGAACCGTCGACCATGACGTCGCGTTCCAGCCGGTGCAGCAGATCAGCGGATGCCCCATCACTCACGGCGCGCTCCCGCAACCGAAGCAGGGGAAGCGTGACGACGCCAGCCCGGAGGTCCGTTCCCGGCACCTTGCCGGTCTCCTGCGGCTGCGGCGACAGGTCGAGCACGTCGTCGATGAGTTGAAAGGCCACGCCGATCTTCTCGCCGAAGTCCACGACCGGCTGCTCGTACTCGGCCGGGGCGTTGGAGAACACCACACCGCCCTGGGCGGCCGCGGCGATGAGCGAACCGGTCTTACCGGCCAGCACCTGAATGTAGTGCTCGACCGGGTCTTCACCCGGGCGCGGACCGACCGTCTCCTGAAACTGGCCGAGCACGAGGCGCTCAAAGGTGGTCGCCTGCAGTTTGATGGCCCGTTCGCCGAGGCGGGCCATCAGCTGGCTGGCGCGGGCGAACAGCAGGTCGCCGGTGAGGATGGCGACGGAGTTGCCCCACACGGTTTGGGCGCTCGGCACACCGCGGCGTTTGTCGGCGTCGTCCATCACGTCATCGTGATAGAGCGAGGCGAGGTGGGTCAGTTCGATGGCCGCCGCCGCCGTGATCACATCGGGCACAACGCCATCGCCCAAGTGCGCGGTGAGCAGCGCGAGCATTGGACGCACCCGTTTGCCCCCCGCGTTCAGCAGGTAGCGACTGGTGACGGTGGCAATTTCGTTGGCGTAGACCAGCTCGTCGATGAGCGCGGCTTCGACCTTTTCGATACCGGCATCAATGTTCGCGGCCAGGCCGCGGTCGGCGGGGGAAGAGAAAATGCGATCGCCGAGGCCCGCCTGGCTGGTCACCGACGCGCTGCGTCGAATCACGGGGGCTCTGGATTTCACGTAAGTCAGCCTATCGAGTTGATCCGGGGTCAGGATGCCGCGGGCTTGGTTCCGCGGTGCAGCGCCACGATGCCGAGTGTGAGGTTGCGGTAGGCGACGGCGGAGTATCCGGCCGAGCGTAGCCATCCGCTGAGCACCGGCTGGGTCGGCCAGGCCGCGATCGACTCGCCGAGGTAGTCGTAGGCTTCGGCGTTCGACGAGGCGAGGCGCACAACCCGCGGCATGACGTGATTGAGATACGCGAAGTAGCTCTGGCGCACGAGTGAAAGCGGCGGAGTGGAGAACTCGCAGATGACAACGCGACCGCCGGGCTTGGTCACCCGGTAGAACTCGGCGAGCGCCTTCTTCGGTTCGACCACGTTGCGCAGGCCAAATGAGATGGTGACGGCGTCGAACTCGTTGTCTTTAAAGGGAAGGGCGGTGGCGTCGGCCTGCACGAACTCGATGTTCGGGTTGTGCGCGTGGCGATTCTGGCCGACCTCGATCATGCCGGCCGAGAAATCGGCGGCGACGACGTGGGCTCCGCTGTGGGCGAGGGCCGCGCTGGAGGTTCCGGTGCCGGCGGCGATGTCGAGAATGCGCTCGCCAGCCTGCGGGCTGACCGCCTTGGTCGTCGCGAGGCGCCAGAGCGACGCGTTGCCGACCGACAGCAGCGCGTTCGTGCGGTCATAGTGGGCGGCGACCTCGTCGAACATGGCAGCCACCTGCGCGGGCCGTTTGTTCAGGTCTGCTCTATTCACCCCATCATTCTAGGATGCGAACGACCAGCGAAACTGCATGGTTGCCGGGGCACGGATTCGCATAGCTGCAGTGGCGCGGGCGTAGGCTACAGAAGTGAATGTGCAGGCCTTGACGGTCGAAACCTCCCCGATAGCCGATATCCGCCAACTGATCCTGCTGCTCGATGGCCGCTCGCCCCTGCTCTGGATGCGTCGCAACCAGGGTCTGGCCGGCATCGGCTGCGCCCTGAGGCTTGAATTCTCCGGCCCCACCCGCATGACGGATGCCGCCGCCGCCTGGAAACAGGTCGCCCGGTTGGCCACCGTGACCGACCCGCTCACGCGCACCGGAACCGGGCTGCTCGCGTTCGGCGCTTTCGCGTTCGATGAGTCGTCTGCGCAAACCAGCGTGCTGATCGTGCCCGAGATCATCGTTGGCCGCGAAGATGGCCAGTGCTGGGTAACGCGCATCTGGGCGACCGGGCAGAGCGCACCGGAGAACCCGCTCGCGCTGCATCCGCTCGGCGACGAGTATCGCATCGCCTTGCTGCCCGGAGCGCTGCCCCCCGACGGTTTTCGCGCAGCGGTCAGCTCGGGCATTGAGCACATTCGGGCCCAGCAGGTCAATAAGGTTGTGCTCGCCCGCGACTTGGTCGGGCGGGTACCAGCCGAATCCGATCTGCGCCGCGCCATCACCAAACTCGCCCTCGGGTACCCGGACTGCTGGACCTACGCCGTCGACGGCCTCATCGGGTCGAGCCCGGAGACCCTCATTCGCGCCGACCACGGTTCGGTCAACGCCCGCGTGCTGGCCGGCACGATCTCCCGCGGAGCGGATGCCGAGGACGACCGTGAGGCGGCCCTGGCCCTGGCCACCTCCTCGAAAGACGGCGACGAGCACGAGTTCGCCGTGCAGAGCGTGCTCAAGTCGCTGCGCCCGCACACCTCGGTGCTCGCGACGAGCGAGATTCCGTTCACCGTGAAGCTGCCGAACCTGTGGCACCTCGCGACGGATCTCGAGGGTACCCTGAGCGACGGGTCGACGTCGCTCGACCTGATCGCGGCGTTGCACCCGACCGCTGCGGTCGCCGGAACCCCCACCGACCAGGCACTGAATCTCATTCGCGAGCTCGAACCGTTCGACCGCGGCCGCTACGCCGGGCCGGTCGGCTGGGTCGGCGCCGACGGCGACGGCGAGTGGGCGATCGCCCTGCGCTGCGCCCAGGTTGCTCCCGAAGGCGGCATCACCGCCTACGCCGGCTGCGGAATCGTGCTGGACTCCGATCCGGAACGCGAGCTCGCCGAAACGAAGATGAAGTTTCGCCCCATCGTGGAGGCCTTCGGCTGATTCCGGCCGCGAGCTACTTCCAGCGCCAGGAATCGATGGCGGCGGCGATGATCTCCTCCCCGTTGTCTTCGGGAATGACGAAGGAGATCAGGAAGAACTTCACCGGCTCCCCGGCTGACTGGTATATGTCCGGGGCGAAGACGGTGAGGAACGCCTTGGTGCGGGTGTTCTCAGCTGTGCTGATCATGCGGGTGAGGTTGGCGTCGACGCCGTCGAGGGTGACGGCTTCTTTCAGGCTCGTTACCTCGCCGGCCTGGGGAAAGTAGCTCTGATTCAGAAACTCGACCATGTCGTCGAGGCTGCCGCCGGGCACCCAGTCGTCGGTGCTGGCCACCGCCACCGGCTCCACCAGTACGCTCCCGAGGATGCTGCCCACGCCGGTCTTGTTGATGACGCCGTCGGCATCGCGTTCACCCCAGAGTTCCAGGGTGGTGATACAGGCATCCGTCTTCTCAGCGGATTGGTTGCTGAGGTAGTCGCCCGGCCCGTTGAAGGAATAGCAGGGCGTGATGACGGGCTGGGCATCGGTGAGCACAGCCGTGCCGATACCCGAATTCACCAGCGCGACCACGACCACAATGGTCACGAGCACGTTGGCCAGCACGGCCAGGGAAGATCCGATCAGGCCCGCGAGCCCGAACGATCTGCCGCCCGGCCTGCGCATTGCCAGGATTCCGAGGATGATGCCAGCGACACCCAGCAACAGTCCTAGAATCGGAATCCAGCCGATGACGAAGGCGCTGATGCCCACGATGAGCGCCGCAAGAGCGAGGCCGCCACGACGTGTCGGTGGGTGTGGTGGTTGTCCGGGTGCCTGCCCGGGTGCGTACTCAGGGAGGCCGCCGGTCTGCGGAGGCCCCTGGGGCGAATCGGTCATCTGGGCCTCCCGGCATCCGTGTGTCTTAAACGGTACCAAGCGGCCGCCTGAGCATCCGCTCGCCACAAATCTGTGGATAACTCGCCCCAACCTCGCGAGTGTGGAGATAGCGGCGCCGCTAGCGAAGGAGAGGCACCTCGAGGATCGTGGGACGGGTGGGGGCACCGGTGAGGGCGCGCTCCAGGTCGGCTCTAGTCGCGGCGAACTCGTAGTCCCAGCCGTAGGCAGCGGCGAGCGACTTCAGGTCCACCTTCCGCGGGGTATATAAGACCCGCTCCATCGCCTCAGCGGGAGCCGTCGCGGCTACCTCGAGGCCGTCGAAGATGCTGCCGCCACCATCGACGCCGACGATGACCTGCAGCCGGGGCTCGGCTTCGCCCGGGGCCAGCAGCAGCGATCCGACGTCGTGCAGAAAAGTGAGGTCGCCCAGCAGAGCCCGGGTCACGCCCGCCGAGCGCGGTTCCGGTTCGGCCTGGCTGGCCAGCGCCACGCCGAGCGCGGTGGCAATGGTGCCATCGATGCCAGCCAGACCCCGGTTGGCGCGCACGGTGATCTTCTTGCCTGGCACGCGCTTGTCGGCCTCGCGAATAAGCCGGGACGCCCCGAGCACGAGCCGGTCATGCGGCCAGGATGCCCGCCACACCGCGTCGACGAGCAGCGCCCGGGTGAGCGGCGCACGCAAGACGGCCAGTTCGGCGCGGGTGATGCCGCGCTTGTCGATCGGCACCCGGCCTTCGCCAGCCGCCGCCTCGGCGAGGGCACGGCTGGTCCTGAGCCACCGGCCGAGCCATTCGCGGCCGGCCGGTGTGCGTGCGACCGCAGTGCAGGCGGCATCCGCTCCGACCGAGCGGGTGAAGGCGCGTGCAGCGTGGCCCGGGTTGTACCATTCGAGGCCGGTCGGGGCGACGACGATGGTCTCGACGCCGTCGCGGGCGATCAGGGCCGGAATCTCCCGGCTGAGGGTAGGGTGCCCGAAGACGATCACCCGTTCCACCTCGCCGCCGAGGTCGACAGCGGCGAGCAGCTCGCGGTAGTGCACGATCAGGTTCGGCCCGAATCGGGCGCCGCTCGAGACTTCGGCCAGCAGCGGCCAGCCGCCGGCGTGCGCCAGCTCTTCGGCCGCGGGCCCGGCGCCGTCGCCGGCCACGACCACGGTGCGCGGCCCCGGGGCGAGCAGCATGG